>JAGPAO010000172.1 GCA_018063805.1 Synergistaceae bacterium
CGGCGACGTATTCCATCGGGGCTCTTCAATTGCATGATTTGCACGGGAAGACTCTGCGTACGCGGCATGAGAGTGAGTCTAAGGGCGAGCCCTCTCCAGAGGCCGAGCCGGTTTCTACCGAATTGGCTGGTACTCTTTTTTTAGAGCGCACACCGGAGACATTTGTACGGATTGAGGATGCGTTAAACCTCACGGAGAAGATGGCGGCCGAAATATCAGGGAGTAATCGCCCGGAGGCTATCGCTCTGTTGAGCTCCATTGCCGGATACTTCAGGCAGCTTCGGGATCGACGTGCAGAGGAAAAAGAAATGCAGTTTCTCTTAGAGGTTTCAGCAATGAAAAAACGCATTGCTCGGCATGAGAAGTATGCCCTCCTGTTTCGTTCCCTCGCGACTGCCGGTGCGGGAATGGCCGGCGGGGTTGCCGCTCTGTTTTTGGGTGCCGCAATGCCGCTGCTCTTTGTAACGGTGTTCTTTTTTGCCATCACTCTTTGTTTCGCGTTGCATCAGATTAGGACGCAGTTGTGGTCGCGGCGCTCTGACCCGGGCAGCAACTTTGATCTGGTTGGATCTTTGATGACTCTTACGTCCGCATGGGTGGCCTGGGGGGTTATCGGGCGTTTCTTTACCGCGTACCCCGTTCCGCTGGCTTTAGGTTCCGCCGGTGCGGCTTTCGCCTGCTTGTTTGACGTCATTTATACCCCTTTGCAGAGCCGATTGAGGGAGGATCTGCTCACCCTGTTCATGAATCGTTACTCCATGAAGGAGGAACGGCTTATCTAGCGTTCTTGATATCGTTTTTAGGAGGCAAGGCCGTCTGCGGCATGTCTTTGCTCTCTCTCACGCTCGATCCAAAGGGCAATGTCGTCGGCAACTTCGCGCATTTCTTCCGATGCCTGGAAGGAGTGTTTTTGCTGTTTTTTGATCCCCGCAATCAGGGATGCAAAGAGCCCCGCGCCCGATGATTCCTCCAACAGTTTTAAGCACTTTTCCGCACATTCGTCCGACAGAGCGCAAAAACTGACGAAGCTGGCGGTGAGAATGCGTATGAAAAACTGTGCGCAGGGGATTTCAAGGATGCGGCGGAAGAGTTCAAGCGCCTCATTTCCCCTCTCTTCTGTAACCGGGCTCCCCGTGTCCATCAAGATAGAGGCAAGGTCGTTCATGCTTAAGAGGGTATCCGGATGGATCGCGCCGAGTACTTGCTTGCGGCGATCCAACGCCTGTCTGTGGAGAAGCTCCGCTTCTTCCATCCGCCTGAGATTTCCAAGGGTGACCGCTAAATTGTTCATGCTCACCAGTGTGTCGGGGTGGTCTTCGCCCAGCACTTGATTGCGCGATTTCAGTGTGCGACGATGCAGTACCTCCGCCTCATAAAGCTGATTCATGCGCCCCAGCGTGTTGGCGAGATTATTTCTGCTGATGAGAGTGGCCGGGTGCAGTGCGCCCAAAAGCCGCACTCGGATGGTGAGGGTTTCTCTGTGGAGCTCTTGCGCTTCTGCCAGAAGTCCCAAATCATCCAGCACGTTTGCGAGGTTGTTCATACTGGCCAGGGTATCGAGGTGTTCTGCTCCGAGTGTTCTCTTGCGTGTCTCCAGTGTTTGGCGATGCAGTTGCTCCGCCTCTTTGAAATGCCCCAGGCGATCCATTGTCGCGGCGAGGTTGTTCATGCTGGCCAGCGTGTCGGGGTGTTCCATTCCAAGAACTTGTTTTCGTGCCTCTAAGGTGCGCTCGTGGAGGGTTTTGGCTTCGTGAAGAAGCCCTAATCGGTTCATTGAGGCCGCTAGGTTGCTCTGGCTCTCCAGCGTATCGCGATGTCGTTCTCCCAATAATTTTTGGCGAATTTCAAAGGTGCGGCGGTGGAGTGTCTCGGCTTCGGAGAAACAGCCCAGGTTATCAAGGGTCACGGCGAGATTGTTCATGTTGACGAGAGTGCTGGGGTGTTCTCCCCCCAACTCTTTGACTGCAATTTTGAGCGCTTCTCGGAACGACCCGGCGGCTTCAAACCAATTTCCCGACTGATAAAGCCGGATACCCTGGTTGCCCATTCGGACGATGTTGGCCTCCGTTCCCAACTCTCTTCTGGATGTATCAAACTCTCCGATGACGCTCATGCAGGTGTCATAATGCATCTGCTGTTTTAAGGGCAGATCTCCCCGCTGCAAGTCGCGGAAACCTTCGACTGCGGTTAAGAAATCCTCCTCAAAAACCTGAGCGATGAAGCGGATGAAGTCCTTCACAAAGTGGCTGTAATCTCCGCGGCGCATCAAATAATAAATATTAAAGAGACGTTCCGTCAGCTGGTAGGTTTTAGGGCGTCTTTTCAACCCTGTAGACGGAGTTTCGAATTCCTGCACGATGCCGCGCCCGACAAGGCGGTTTAACAGCGCGCTTGTCTCGCGGATATCCATGCGCCCGCTTTCGGCGATCTGTGCGGCCGTGGAATTTTGCCATAAAGTGGCGAGGGTGACGAAGACCTTGCGTTCCTTTACCGGGAGCGTTTCGATCCCCGATTTAAAATAATCGGTGTGGTCATCGATGAGCCGCTCTAAGTTTTCCATGAGGTTGAGGAAGGACAGATCGCGCCCAAAGTGAGCCAGCAATACCATCAGGCGGGGGAGCCCCCCTGTCAGGATCTGGAGTGCTCGTGCCTGCGACGCAGGGATTTCTCGCCCTGCAACGGAGCGCCAGAGAATGCGGCATTCTTCGGCGGAAAGACGTTTGAGCTCAATGAGTCGAAAGACTTCGAAGAAGGCCTTGTCCTTTCCCTCCAATTGGTCAAAGCTTTTGGTTGCTGTGGCGGCGAACATCAACCGCGGTTCGTTTTGCATGATGCGGCGCAGCCCCCACGCCTCTTTATCCCCAAGAGGACCGCTGAAAAGCTGGTTCATATTCTCGCAGATAACCAACAATCGGCGTCCTATCGTGTTGGAGAAATCAAGCAGAGCCGTAAGGGTTAAGGCGGCCAACTTGGGGTCATTTTTATGGTTGCGTTTCAATTCTTCGTAGGTGGTGTGGAGACTCTCGGCGGAGGCAGAGCCCTGTTTGGAGGCATGGAATAAAATCTCCAGCCAGAAATCCTCCAGAGTCACGACCTCGTACAACTCTTCGCTGCAGATGATCGGAAACCAACGCGCCTGCAAATCCGGGTCTTGAGCGATTTCCGCGCTGAGCCGGTGCATGAGGGTGGTTTTCCCGCTTCCTCGCTGACCGATCGTCATCACGTGCTGATTTGCGGACAGCGTATTTTTTCTGACGATATCAACGAGAGTTGCAAGCTCTCCGTGATGGACGCAAAATCCCTCTATCAATGCTTCGTTGCTTAAAAATGCAGGGTTGTATTTCATGTGGGACTCCGTTATTTTCATCTGCTCTTCCGGGGGCATCTTGTCAGCTCCGTTCTGCGTTTCTCCTAATAGGCGTTGAATGTTTCAACAATCCTGTTGAATAAGATTGATGCATAAGTGGGAAGATGTCAAGGGGGCAGAAAAAGCGATGTGTATGATGCCGCAAAAAAACGAGTGTGCATTTCAACGGCACGATCATCGGCGCGTGGTAAGGGAAAACCAAGATGCTTTTACGATGCAGAACAAAATGGTATGATTACAGCGGAGAAGTGGAATCCGCACACTAAAATAAACTTGGGGGTTTTTGATAATGACCGAACGTTCACGCTTTTGTTCTGTTTTATTTTCTGTTGTTTTTCTGTTCTTCTGCGCTATTTCCGCCGATGCCGCCTACCGTCCGATGGATGCTATCCCGCAAGCGCGTACGGATGCGTTTTATGTGGTAGTAGAGCTGCAGGATCTTAAGGAGATGACGAATCGCCTTTCCTATTCTTTTGCGGTTAATCGCTCTTTTGCCGAGATGGGTGCCTTCAAGCTTTTCCCGCGATTGCTGCGGAATTCTCCTGCGCAGCAAGGGGCTTTTTTGTTTGATTTCTCACTCCTCGCTAAAAAATTTGACGATGCCATGCGTTTGAATATCGCGCTTTCCTTTGGCGATGAGTACGCTGCACTGCTGAAGAAAATTGAGCGGAAAAAGGCCTCTCCGGAAGAGATTTATCAATTGTTATTTACAGATATGGATGTCCCCTTCTTTGAGATTACGGCTCCCAAGGCGGGGAAGGGCGAATACCATTTGGATGATGTGGATCTAGAAATAACGGCACGAGGGAATTTATTGCTGATATCAGGAGAATCAGGTTTG
>JAGPAO010000173.1 GCA_018063805.1 Synergistaceae bacterium
GTCCGCCACTAGATTACATTCCGGTAAACCTTCCTGTAATCCCGTTCGACTTGCATGTGTTATGCACGCCGCCAGCGTTCATCCTGAGCCAGGATCAAACTCTCCTTGGCTTTCGCTGACTATTTTTCGTCCGACTCTTACATCGAACCCTGATCTTCCGCTCGCAAACTTCCGCTTGCTCGCTTCTTCGCTTTCCTCTATGTTAAACCTGTCATGGTGCGTGTTGTTCGCGTCCGGCGTGTTCCGTCGGGCGGGACAACGAGAAGCAGTATACCCTGCGATCCCCCTATCGTCAAGGGGCAATTTTATTTTTCTTTGTTTTTTTCTTGGTTCTTTTTTTTGAGTGGTCCGCTTCGCGCTTCCGAGACGATAGCAGATGCTTTCTCCTCCTGTTATTTCCTCATATCATCTACGGCTTCACCCAACCGCCGAATACCCTCTTCCAGTATTTCCGGAGAAGAATAGGTGAAGTTCAACCGGCCATAACGCCTGGCTATCGATGGGTCCACACAAAAAGGTTCCGCCGGAAGGAAAGCCACCTTTTTTTCCAGTGCTCTTTTCACCAACTCGACACTGTCTATGCAGCCAAAGTCGACCCAATAGAAGAATCCGCCCTCCGGCTTGACCCACTGTATCCCTCTGGGTGCCAAATGTCTTTTTAGCCCCTCCTCCATCGCATCCCGCTTAACTCGATAGTTGTCGATGATTTTGGGGATATGCTTAACCAAATACCCCTTGTTGCAATACTCATACAGCAGAGCCTGCGTCATGGGGCTGGAGCAAAGGTCCGCAAATTGTTTAAATATCGCCATTTGGCGGATAATCGCCTTATCCCCGATGACCCATCCCGTACGCGTCCCGGGAGAGACAATTTTTGAGAAGGAACTCGCGTACAAAACATTCCCCTTCGGAGCAAAAGAAAAAACAGAGGGCAAATGCTCTCCGTCGTAGCGAATGTAACCGTACGGATCATCCTCCAGAACCGGAACACCGTATTTCTCGGAGATGGCAACTAATTCTTTCCGCCGAGCCAAACTCATCGTCGTCCCCGCAGGATTTTGAAAGTTCACGATGGTGTAAATCAGCTTGACTTTGCGCCCTGACTTTTTGGCTCGCTCAATCGCTTCCGGGATTTTTTCCACAACCATGCCATCCGCATCCACCGGCACCGTCTCAAAAGCGGCTCCGTGATTTTCAAAAACGCTGATAGCGGATAGATAGGTGGGATCTTCGGTGATAATCACATCCCCCGGATCGAGCATCGCCCAAGCCAGAAGATCCAGAACTTGCTGCGAACCCGTGGTCAAAATGATTTCATCCATCCCAACCTCCCGCCCGAGGGAGTCTTTCAGCCAATGAGCGATAAAGGCGCGCAAGCGAGGATCTCCCTCCGTTGTACCATACTGCAGGAGTTCTTTTCCTTCTTTTTTCAGGACTTCTACCCCTTCGTAAAACTCATCAATGGGGAACACTTCAGGGGCGGGCATCCCACCCGCAAGAGAAATCATCCCGGGCTGCTTTACAACATTTAGAAGCTCCCGAATTGGTGAGGGGCGTAAATTTTTCGCAACACAACTAAAGTGATCTCTCCAAATATTCTCCATATGCGATCCTCTCCCCATCTTTTAACGAGTATGTGTTTATTGCTTTGGCTCCATTCCAAAAAACTTAACGCTTCATCAACAAAACGTCAAGGAAATCCATTTTCTCTATCCCTGCCAAAAAGCCAAATAAGCCTCGTAAGCAGAAAGCACGTCGGCCTTACTGACCATTTCCCAGGGCGCGTGCAGAGAGAGAACCGCCGGTCCGCAATCGACAACATCCATTCCCAAATTGGCAAGAAAAGACGCGATGGTACCTCCCCCGCCGCCATCCACTTTACCCAGACTTCCGACCTGCCAAGGAACCTTCTTCTCATCCAGCCGAGAAATAATCTCCGCCAAAAACTCTCCGCGAGCCTCGCTTGATCCGTATTTACCTCCGCTTCCGCTGTACTTCATCAAACAAACGCCATTACCCGCAAGCGGCATCTGCTGAGAATCAAATGCTTCTTTATATAAAGGATTACCCGCCTCCGTCACATCGGCAGAAAGAGCTTGAGAAGAGCCGAACGCGCGCCGCATCCCCAACGCGGCGTTCGCGCACCCCTGTTTTTCCAATAATTCAAGCACAAAAAGTTCTATCCAGCTCCCCTGCGCTCCGCAGAGCCCGTCACTGCCGATTTCCTCCCTGTCCGTTACCAGAAGAAAAGAGCCCTGTTCTAAGTTGGAGGGCAGATTGAGCAGCGCACGATACGAAGCCCAAACACAGACTCGATCGTCCAGAGCGTACGAGGCAATAAGAGAGCCGTCAAGCCCCGCATCTCGAGCCGTCCCGGCAGGAACAAGCGAAAGATCCGCAGAGACAAGCTCCTGCTCCTGTGCCCCCCATTCTTTTTTCATCCAACGAAGAAACAGCGATAAAATCGCTTTCTTCTCCTTATCGAGATCAGGACGATGGGCAAAAATAGCATCGAGGTTCTCCCCCTCTATCGTATTACTGGCCTTACGCTCCGCTATCTTTCTGTCCAAATGAGGTGCAAGATCGGGGATAAGCAATAGAGGCTCGTCCTCTTTCTCGCCAATCACAACGCGTTGAATGCTGCCATTCTTTTTATGTATTTCCCCGTGCAACGCAAGGGGGATATTCGTCCAGTGGTATTTTTTTATGCCTCCGTAGTACTGTGTATCAGCCATAAGGAGATTGCCCTCCTCGTACAGGGGCTTGCACTTTAAATCCACTCTTGGAGAATCCGCATGGCTTCCGATAAGACGAAATCCCGCCTCAACGGATTTTTTCCCCGCCTGATAAGCGGCGAAACCACGCCCCTTCCAGTTCATATAGACGCGATCACCCGGTTTGAGAGCAGAACAATCTTTCAGCGATTTGAATCCTGCTTTCGCCAGTTTTTTCTCCAGCCAAAGCACAACTTCTCGTTCCGTTTTACAGCGGGACAGGAACTCTTTTAACTCCCCGGCCGACTCTTCTACCGCTTCTCCCCTGTCGCGATATGCCCGCCATGCCCGAAAGCTCTCCCCTTGCTCCATCTTATTTTTAGCATTTTCTTTTTTTGCCATCACCGCAACCCTCCTTTAAAGATGCGAAATGGCGACTCTGCGGTCGCCATTTCAGGATAGTATTTTATTCCGCCAAACTAGTCCCGCGACCCCATTTGATCCAGAGTGATGCCTCGCGTATGCTCCGTCTTCACCCAGACGGATTGACTGGAGGCAAGGAAGGCAGATTTGAAAAGGATGGGGATCCACGTAATGCCAAACCAAAAATAACCGATGGAGTCCTTCGCATACCGCAGGGTAAAACGCCGATCCCGCATGGACGGCCCGACAATCGCGCAAAAAATACAAAATCCAAAAATCATGAAGATCGGCATGCCGACAAAAAAGACCCATTCCAGAACCGTCTGCGGCGTTTTGCTCTCCAGCGTAGGGAAGAGGATTGAATTATTGACGATGGTATAAACCATCCCGGCAATCATAGCGATAAGAGCGATACAAGCCTTGGCCGGTGCCAGAAGATACAGAAAAAGGTCCAGGTATTGCAGGCGCCGAGTGGCAAAGAAGGCGGCAAGCGCTTTCCAGCCGTAATGCCAACAAACCCAGTAATGCCCTTGCATCCAGCGCGTGCGTTGCTTGATCGATATTTTCAGATCCTGCGGTTTTTCATCGTAAATAATAGCGTGGTCGTTCCAGTGAACCCGGCTTCCGGAAAGGATAATGCGCGTAGACATCTCCAAATCCTCTGTCAGGCTTTCCAAATTCCACCCGATGCGCCGCAACGTGGCCTCGCGAATGACAAGCCCCGTCCCTCCTAAAGTACAGGAAAGCCCCCAAAGCCCTCTGGCCAACTGCCAAAAACGATTCGTAAACCAATATGCTAACGCATAAGAACGCGTAAGCCAGTTATCATCGGGGTTCTTGACATCAAGCACCCCCTGAATCGCCTCCGCCTCAGGGTGCTGCTCCATGTAATCATTCATGCGCTCCAAGAATACAGGCTCCACTAAATTATCAGCGTCAAACATCGCCAAGGCATCGTAGTCCTCCATCGGAATTTGGGTAAGCGCCCAACGAACATTCCATGTTTTGCCGTTCTTTGTGGTATCGGTACGGATCAGAGCTTCCGCGCCATGAGCCAGAGC
>JAGPAO010000174.1 GCA_018063805.1 Synergistaceae bacterium
CCCGCTGCCAATAAGTGCTCTGCCGAATCAACGCCGATCTCGCCTGCAAGAGAGGCACCGCCTAAATCGTGCACCTCGTCCGCGTGGATTTTAATCCCAAACCCCATCTTTTTTGCCGCAAGCAGGATTTTTCGGCTCTGTTCGACGGAAAAGACACCCTCTTCGCAGAAAATATCGCAAAACTCCGCTATACCTTGGGAGCGAACCATTGGAAGCATATCTCGAATGAGAACCTCCACGAAATCATCCGATTTGCCTTTATACTCCTCCGGAATCGCATGTGCCCCCATAAAAGTGATGGCAACATCTAAGGGCGTTTCTTTCTGTACGCGGCGAATACACCGCAGCATTTTCAGCTCGGAATCTAAATCCAACCCGTAACCGCTTTTGATCTCGACCGTAGTGGTACCGAGCCGAAGCGCCGAAAGCGCAAGGTTACGCGTCTGTTCATACAGGGTTTCTTCCGTAGCAGCGCGTACGGCGCGTACAGAGGAAAGAATTCCGCCTCCCTGCTTGAGTATTTCAAGGTAGGGGGTTCCGGAGAGGCGAAGTTTGAACTCCGCCTCTCGTTTGGCTGCAAAACACATATGCGTATGCGGGTCGACAAACCCCGGAATCACACAAGCTCCATGCAGGTTAAGCTCCTCGTTTACTTCGATTCCGGAGCACTTTTTCAATACATCCGCTTCCGCACCGATCTGCTCAATGATCCCATTGCAGCATAGCATTGCGGCTCCGCGTATCTCGCTGATTACTCCCTGCGCGGCTCCTTTCAGAGGCACCCCCGTATCCACAGGGGTGAACAGGTTCATATTTCGAAAAAGCTTAACCGTCATGACTTAATCCCCCATCATCTCCAGCAAGCGCAGTTCGATCACTTGTTTGGGATCAAAATCAGCAATTTGCAGGTAGTATGCGGAACTTTCCAGAATAGCTTGTGCCGGAACCATTCCGTACACTTCCGTTTCGATAACGCTGACGCCCCAGCGTTTGGCTTCCATGCGAATGGTCTCCAGCACGCGATAGAGGGCATTTTTCTCATAGTCAACGAGGTTCATGCTCACCTGCGTGATTCCTCGCTCCTCAAGAGCAAGTCCAATCCCCTTAACATGGCAGAAACCGCCTGTGGACGCACGCACGGTGTTCGCTATTTTTTTTGCGATATCCACATTATCCGTGTCCAAATTGACGTTGAAGGCAACCAGGAATTTACGCGCACCGATGACCGAGGCACCTGCGGTCGGATGCAATCCCGGTCCTCCTAAATCAGGGTGACGCTCCGGGTTTGTTTTGGCTTCGACTTTGAGCACTTCGTACTGCCCTTTACGGATGACTTCCAAGCGTTTTCTCGCCGGAGTTTTCGCTGCATCCTCGTAGAAATAAACGGGGATGCCCGTTTCTTTGTTATAACGCTCACCAAAGGAGTGAGCCAGTGCAATGCACTCCTCCATCGTGATGTTTTGGATGGGCGTAAACGGGATGACGTCGATGGCACCCACGCGAGGATGTCCCCCCTGGTGTTTGTCCATCTCGATGTATTCCATCGCGATTTTTGCAGCCTCAATCACGGAATCGGAAATCGCTTCCGGCGTTCCGACAAGGCTGACGACCAAGCGGTTGTGATCCTCGTCACCGCGGTAATCAAAAAGATAGACATCCTTTCGATTTTTAAAAGGAGCGACAATTTTCTCCATAATCTCGGGGCGGCGCCCCTCGCTAAAATTCGGTACACATTCCACAAGTTGTTTTGCCATGATAATAATCCTCCTCTATTTCTTCTTTGCTACCAAATCCGTCAGAAATTGATCATCCGCAAGATACGGCAGGGTGATATGCCCATCGGAGTGTTTTTGGTTGAATTCCGCACTCACCGAGATGGCGTTTTCGTTTCGTGCCCATGCACGTCGGGCGACGCCTCCCATAACGTCCCAGCTCAAAGAGCTTTTGATAATTTCATCCACGCGATGGCTGCCGTCCAATACCAGCCCAAATCCGCCGTTGATCGCTTTCCCTATCCCTACACCGCCGCCATTATGCAACGCGATGAGGCTCATCCCACGTGCCGCGTTGCCCGCAAAACACTGAGTGGCCATATCTGCCATGATATTACTGCCGTCTTTGATGTTCGCTGTTTCACGATACGGCGAATCCGTCCCTGAAACGTCATGGTGATCTCTTCCCAACATAACCGGACCAATTTCACCCTTGCGAACCATTTCATTAAACTTCAATGCAATACGGACTCGGCCCTCTTCATCCTGATAGAGAATACGCGCCTGCGTCCCTACCACGAGCTTGTTTTTCTCCGCATCGCGAATCCAAACCCAGTTGTCTTTATCTTGGAAACGGCGATTCGGGTCAATGCAAGCCATTGCCGCTTCGTCGGTTTTGCGCAAATCCTCGGGTTTGCCGCTGAGACACACCCAACGGAAGGGACCGTAACCAAAGTCAAACAGTAGGGGCCCCATGATATCCTCGACATAGGAGGGGAAGATGAACCCATCGAAGGTATCCTTGCCGTTGGCTGTAATTTCCGTCACACCCGCATCATAAACCGCGCGCATAAAGGAGTTGCCGTAATCAAAGAAGTACGTTCCTCGCTCCGTCATGGTTTTTACCAGTTCAAAGTGGCGTCTCAAGCTAATATCCACGCGTTTTCTAAACTCAGCGGGATCAGAATCGAGCATCTTCGTTCGCTCTTCAAAGGTCAACCCCTGCGGACAGTATCCCCCCTCATACGGTACGTGACAGGATGTCTGGTCGGATAGGAGCTCGACTTTGATGTTGTTTTTTACCGTATATTCGAGCAAGTCAACGATATTCCCGTGATACGCGATGGAAACAGGTTTGCGATCCTTGCGTGCCTGATCCACCCATTTGAAGATCTCCGCCAAATCGGCTGATTTTCTGCTGACCCAACCTTGGTTGAACCGCGTTTCAATGCGAGACATATCCACTTCCGCGACGATGCTTACAGATCCCGCAATTTCAGCGGCTTTCGGCTGGGCACCGCTCATCCCTCCCAATCCGGAGGAAATAAAGAGCAATCCGGCCAGTCCGTCGTCGCCTGTCACATCAAATTTCATTCTCCCTGCATTTAACAGGGAATTATAGGTGCCGTGGACGATTCCCTGAGGACCGATATACATCCATCCTCCGGCGGTCATCTGCCCGTAGTTTGCCACTCCAAGTGCCGCGGCGCGCGTATAATTTTCCGGATCATCAAAGAGACCGATCATCAGCGCATTAGTGATAATAACGCGAGGAGCGCTTGGATGGGAGCGGAATAATCCCAATGGATGCCCCGACTCAAGAACAAGGGTTTGATCCTGTGTCATTATTTCCAGGTATTTTTTAATTAAAAGATACTGCATCCAGTTCTGGCAAACCTGCCCCGTCTCTCCGTACGTTACGAGCTCATAAGGGTAAAGAGCCACTTCAAAATCAAGATTGTTGTCGATCATGACTTGGAAGGCTTTTCCCTCAACACACTTTCCGGTGTAGGAATCAATGGGCAAACCCGAGAGTTTCCCCTCAGGGCGAAAGCGGTAGCCATAGATTCGGCCTGTATTTTGCAGTTCCTCTAAAAATTCAGGTGCGAGTTCTTTGTGGTACTCCTCGGGAATATAACGAAGAGCGTTTTTCAAAGCAAGAATGGTTTCTTTTTCATTCAAGACATTTCCTCTGTGGGGTGCACGGCGGATACCCTCCTGAAATGTGCATTTCTTAGGCAGCCCTTTGGGAAAATCGAGAGACATCCGAAAAAAACCACTATTCTCATGCTTATTCATACAGTACCACTCCTTTTTTTAATAATAGAACAAGAATACTACACCTAGTTCAGTTTACCAATAACTTCTTCCACTCTGTTCAACACGCTGCGATTATCCACCATTTCAATGGCCTGCAACATCAAGGGCTGCATGTAAACATCTTTCTCTAAAAAGGGTATCGTCTCTCGAACCACTTCAAAAGCAGCTTGTGTCCCAAGTCCCGGTTTAAGCGGTTTGTTGAAATCGATCCCTTGAGAGGCGACCAAAAGCTCTATGCCGATGATGTTTTTGACATTCTGCAGGATTTCCCATCCCTTGCGCGCGCTGTACCCGCCCATGGAAACGTGATCCTCTTGATTGGCTGAGGTGGGTATGGAGTCCACACAGGAGGGGTGGGCCAATACTTT
>JAGPAO010000175.1 GCA_018063805.1 Synergistaceae bacterium
TGACGACAATCTCTGGGGGCGTTCCTGCGAATGCGGAGTATTGGAAAATCCCTGGAATAAACCCCCCAAGGATGCCTATGCTCTGAGTGTCGATCCCCTTGATGCTCCTGATAAGCCGGTAGTTATAGAGATCACATTTGAACAGGGAATTCCTGTCGCTATCGATGGCGAGAAAATGAACTCTATCGAACTCATTGATAAAATGAATAAGATTGCCGGCGGAGCCGGTGTGGGGCGTATCGATATGGTGGAGAACCGCCTTGTCGGCTTTAAAAGCCGTGAAGTGTATGAGGCTCCCGCTGCCGTCGCCTTGATCATCGCACACAAGGCACTTGAGAGCATTACTTTGACAAAGGATGTCCTGCGCACAAAACAGAATCTTGAGGTGAAATTTGCGGAGTTGACCTATGAGGGATGCTGGTTCTCTCCGTTAATGGAAGCCATCCAGGCATTTATGGACAGTACCCAGAAAGTCGTCAACGGCGTTGTCCGTATGCAGCTTTACAAGGGACAGGCCGTTGTTGAGGGAATGAAATCACCCGATGCTATTTACCGCCATGATTTGGCCACCTACTCAACGGGCGACACGTTCGATCAGTCCGCTGCTGTCGGCTTCATTAAGGTCTGGGGGCTTCCCATTAAAACATGGCGCGAGGCGCACCCTGAGATGAATAATAATCCTCTTAGTGACTGCGTAAAATAACCATTTTCAACAGGTTCCGGTTTAAATAAAATACGAGGAGTTGCCGCCATGACATCGGTGACTCCTCGTATTTTTGTGTTTCTAATATGCTATACTGAATTTCGAAAATAAAAAAGAAAGAGGTGCCGGTGTTGAATAAAGAGGAGAATACACGATTGTTGTTGTATACCCGTTTTTATAGCGATCCCGTTTTTGCAGAAATGATACGAATCGCAGAGGATAAATATGAAAGCCTTGCCGCGCGCTCGGATGCCCTCTATTCTTGTGCCTCACAGTTGATTGCATGGGCGGAGGAATATGGATTTTGCGGCAATCTGCCCGGACTCTATATTTCCTGGTTGCTGGTTAATGATAAAAATGTCTTTTCTCTTGCAGCCGAACAGAGTGCCGATCTAGAGGGAACTTTGGAATCGGTTGGTATAAATGATTTAGAAAATCTTGCGGATATTATCTGTCACCCATGGGGTGGTGAGATCTGTCTTTTCGGTGCTCGCCCCTTTAAAATGTTAGAGGATTATACCCCTGTTGTGAAAAAACGTCCTCACGATGCTGAAACTATCGCAGCGATTCAGCGATTGGGAGCGTCTCTCGCTGTGGCTTCAACCGGCAACAGTATGTATCAGCAGGTCATTGCCTTCTATAATAAGTACGGCGTCGGTGAATTTTTGCTGTATCGCGCTTTTCGGTGGTGCCAAGAGAGTAAATCAGTCGTACCTATTAAGCATACAGAACCCATTCTATTGTCCGATATCATTGGATGTGAGGAACAAAAAAACGAGCTTTGCCGCAATACGGAGGCTTTTCTCTCCGGGGCACATGCCAATAATGTTCTGTTATACGGCGATAGCGGCACGGGGAAAACGTCTTCAATCAAAGCGATCCTTAATGAATACTATGCGCAAGGCCTCAGAATGATTGAAGTGGCACGGAATCAGTATGAAGGATTACCCGATATGATTCATCGGTTAAGAGACAGGAAATATTCTTTTATTCTTCTTTTTGACGATCTTTCCTTTGAAGATTTTGAAACAGAATACAAACAGCTAAAGGGAGTTATAGAGGGCGGGCTGGAGATGAAACCGCAGAACATGCTCATCTACGCAACCTCCAATCGCCGCCACCTGATTCGCGAAAGCTGGAAGGATCGGACGTTGTCGGAGGAGGATGTGCATCACAGCGACACCTTGGAGGAAAAACTATCCCTGGTCAATCGCTTTGGAATCACACTGCGTTATTATCATCCCACGAAGGATGAATACCTTGAAATTATTTCCGATCTTTCACATCGTTACTGTCCGGAGCTTCCCCTTGAAGAGGTGCATCGCGAGGCTTTAAAGTGGGAGTCGCATCATGCGGGTTTCACCGGAAGGAATGCGCGGCAATTTTGGGATGCCTTTATGGCGGAGAAAAAAATAAAGGGCGATCTTTAGTTTCTTCAATCGCAATATTTAAAGAAAGCAAAAACGGCCGAATATTTCGGCCGTTTTTGCTTTTCTAAAAGGCGTCTTTCGGTACGGCTGCGCTTGGGTGTAGCTCTTTTCGGCTTTTAGCGACCTGTTCGGCTTGGTGTTGCACCCATTTCCCCAAATTTTCGCGTGTTTCCTTGTTTTCTAAGGCGATAATCCGGGCTGCCAAAAGGGCTGCATTTTTAGCTCCGTTAACCCCCACGCTGCCTACCGGCACCCCGGGGGGCATTTGCGTGATGGATAAAAGAGCATCCAATCCTCCAAGCTCTCCCGATCCTGAAACGGGAACGCCCAAAACAGGGAGAAGCGTATGAGCGGCCATAACGCCCGGAAGCGCTGCGGAAAGTCCCGCTATACCTATTAAGACGCGCAAGCCGCGAGACTGTGCTTTGCGCGCATACCCCATGACATCTTCGGGGGTGCGGTGGGCGGAAGCAATCCCCACTTCAAAGGGGATTTCCAGCTGTAAGAGAATATCCGTTGCCTTCTGTGCCAGCTCCAAATCTGAAGCCGATCCCACTAAAATACCAACCAATGGTTGTGTCATGAACTGATTCCTCCCTTTCCAATGTCTTTTCGATAGTGGCACCCTTCAAAATGGATCAAAGATGCACGTTCGTAGGCTTTTGTCCGAGCCTCACTGAGTGTCTCTGCGATTCCTACGACGGCGAGGACTCTGCCCCCATCTGTGACAACGGTACCTTGATCATCCAGCGCAGTGCCCGCGTGATAAATGAGGGTGTCCGGAACGGCACGCTCCAATCCGTGAATGGCGTATCCTTTTTGGAAGGAGAGGGGGTAACCGCCGGAGGAAAGAACAACCGCCAGAGCGTGTTTTCGGGGATTCTCCCAGGGGATATCACTCAGTGTCCCTCTGCAACAAGCCAATACCACTTCCCCCCAATCCCCGTTGAAAATAGGAAGGACCACTTGTGCCTCCGGGTCGCCCAGCCGCACGTTATACTCCAAGAGAGAGAGCTTTCCCTCGGGTGTAATCATTAACCCCGCGTAAATAATACCGCAGAAGGGAATCTGTTCTTGGCTCAATCCTCGGATCGTCGGGTTTAAAATTTCCTCTTCAATGCGTTGCAAAAGCTCCGGTGAAGCCCAGCCGACGGGGGAGTACGCTCCCATTCCTCCCGTGTTGGGGCCCTCATCTCCATCCAACGCTCGCTTGTGATCCTGGCTGGGGGAGAGGATGCGCGTTGTCTTTCCATCTGTAATAGCCAGAATGGTGAGCTCTTTTCCCTCAACAAAATCCTCGATAACAAGGCGTTCCCCCGCTTCTCCCAGCTGTTTTTCAACAAGCAGAGAGTGGCAAATATCCAGTGCTTCCTCCATTGTTTCCGGCAAGAATGCGCCCTTGCCCGCCGCCAAACCGTCTGCTTTGACGACGTACGGTGCTTTTCGCGATGCAAGCGCTTTTTTGCATGTTTCCATTGTCGTGCAGCACTCAAAAGGCGCGGTGGGAATGCCGTGGCGCAGCATGAATTCTTTGGAAAAAACCTTACTGGATTCGAGCTGAGCCCCCTCTTTGCCCGGGCCGAATGTTAAAATTTTATTTTGCCGCAGCACATCGGCTGTGCCTACAACCAGGGGCGCTTCAGGGCCGATGACGACCAGTTCGATTCCAAGATTACGGCACAGGGAAAGAACGGCCTCGGGATCACATGGGTTGACAGCGTGAAGCTGCGCGTGCTGCGCGATTCCCGGGTTTCCGGGAGCGCAGTGGAGCTCTGAAATCTGTTTTGAACGGGAGAGGGCATGAGCCAGTGCGTGCTCCCTTCCCCCTCCGCCCAGCAGCAGTGTTTTCATAATCAATGCCTGAAAGTGCGCCCGCTGCCGATAAACATGCTGATCCCACAGTCTAGGGCTGCTTGGGCGACCTCATCATCCCGCATCGATCCTCCCGGCTGGATGATGGCTGCTATACCCGCATCAGCGGCCAGTTGGATGGAGTCGGCAAACGGGAAAAAAGCATCGGAGGCGAGAACGGCTCCCTGTGC
>JAGPAO010000046.1 GCA_018063805.1 Synergistaceae bacterium
GGACACCCGTTCGGGCTGAAATGCGTGTGTCCCCGCCGGTTTCAAAAGAAGTGGTGATCGTTCCTTGTAAAGCCCCTCTAACGTTTTCTTGAGCTACCAATGTATCTCCGGTCTTATCGGGCTCCTGGAGACGAACAAGGACATTTCCCTTTGCGTCCACAACTTCTAAGAAATCCAAAGTGCTTTCTCTCCAAAGCGGAGTCATGGCGGAAGTCATAGCTTTTTTTATCATTTGTGAGCACATATTGGGTTAAATGATTTATTTTGCTTAATAAGATCACGGGTGCCTTAGTACTCGTTTTTCTTTCCCCCAAAAGAATTTGCACGCCTGTTGTGGCCCGCTCTGCCTCTTGATTTGCCTGTTCCAGAAGCGTTTTTGAGAAAATACTAATTGCAGTTCAGGCGGTAAGGATGACGAGAAAGGCAATAATGAAAACGCTGCTGCCTGCCAGTTTTGTTAAAAGCGATAGGCGATATGTTGTTTTGTTTTTGGGGCTCACGTTATCTCCTCCTGGTTGGGGTTTGGCTATGGGTATTTTTTCACAAAGAATCAATAAACAAGAACAACGCGGTCATTATCCTCCCCTTATGAACCCGTATTAGTGGATATTATCTTTTCATTAATCGGAAGAAATAAACTGTTATTCTTTTTTTGTGTAATATAGAATATTTACTTGCTTACGTTGTGTGTTATGAGCTATTTTGAGAATTTAAAATCATTGGTGCGGTACTAATTAGTACTGCTCAAGCTTATGTTATCATGTCGAAATTAGCAAGTCTCTGCATTAAAAAATTTTTTGCTTCTTTTTTGCCCCTCTCGATAGACATTTTTAACGGATGCGCCTAAGATAGGGGCGTTTAGTAACGGGCAAATGAGCGATCATGCGTTTATGCATTGCAGGGAGTGGCTACAATGTTGGAAGATGATGTTTATATACGAGAAGCTCGCCCCGAAGAGGCGGAGAGTCTGTGTGATCTTGCGTATCTATCCAGAAACTATTGGGACTATCCTGAAGAATGGGTAAGCTATTGGTTTGAAGAGGAATCCTTTCCCGTCACGCAGGAGTATATTGAGAAAAACCCGACGTATCTCATTGAAAATGAGGAAGAAGAGGAAATATTAGGTTTTTACAGCCTCCAAAAGAGAGAGGACAAGTGGATGTTGCCTCATCTTTGGGTTATTCCGGAGCATATCGGAGATGGGTACGGCGGTGCTCTTTTTTTGCATGCGTGTGAGACGGCCGAGGCTCTTGGTGCGGAATTTTTGTTTATTATCACTGATTCCAACGCCGAGGCTTTTTTCTGCCACATGGGGGCAGAAAAAATAGAGGAGAAAATCCATGTGGTTTGTGGTGCGGAACAGATCTTTCCCATATTGAGGATTCGCTTATAACGGATAAAGGAAGAAGCTGAAGCTCCATTGAAAAGTGAAGAGACCTCCAATGTGTTTTATGAATGGCAGGAGCGCGCATTTGAACAGATAAAAGATAAAAGCGCTATTCTTTCGGCACCGACGGGCAGTGGGAAAACGTGGGTTGCTTATCGCTGGGCCGGACTGATGGATGCTGAGGGAAACCCGCATCTGCCGCCCCACCGCGTTATTTTTACGGCTCCGATTAAGGCTCTCTCCAATGAGCGCTACTTAGATTTACGCCGCATGGGTTTTGACGTAGGGTTAGAGACCGGAGATTTTAAAAAAAATGCGGATGCTCGGATTTTATGTTGTACCCAAGAAATTTACACCCTCAAATACGCCCGGGATGCGGGGCAAAAAGTCATCGTAGACGAATTTCATTTTATCTTTGCCTCTCCCGAGAGAACACGAGCCTATATTGACGGAATTCGAGCCACCAACCACGATTCCGGACTTTTAATCATGTCCGCAACGTTCGGTAACCCTCAGGGAGTGCTTGAGTACCTGCAGGAGATGGCGCGCCGTGATTTTGAGCTGTTTGAAACTCAAGAACGTGCAACCCAGCTGGTTTTTAAAAAAAAGGGGGCTCGTTTTTCAGAGGTAAAGGACGCGCTTGTGTTTGTCTTTTCCAAAAAAGGGGCGGACTGGTTAGCCTTGCAAATATCCCACACGCGCAGCAAGATATCAAGAGAAAATCGGGCGCGATTGAGGGAAATGGCGGAAATATTGGAAGTTTCAAGGGTTTCCGAGGTCATGTTGCGGGGCGTAGGTGTCTATTTTGGGGGATTGCTTCCTAAAGAGAAGCTTCTGGTGGAGATGGCGTTTCGCGAGCGTATTTTAGATGTCGTGGTTGGAACAGACGCTCTTTCTTTGGGGGTTAATCTCCCGGCAGAAACGGTTGTTTTTGGGCAGATGGCAAAGTTTTTCGACGGGCCGCTCTCCCGCAATGAATTTTTACAGATGGCGGGGCGTGCGGGCAGGAAGGGCTTTTTTGATACGGGGTACGTCACCTTTATCCCTAAAAGCAAGTGTGAAAACTATGACTACGACACGGAGACGCTCTATCGGCGTATTTTAACGGCTCCCAGCGAACCGGCGAAGATTGTTCTGCAACCGGCTATTGGGCGTCTTCTAAAAAAAGAAACCACCCCGGAGTCCGAGGCGAAAATGATCTCCGGCTGTTCTTTGCCAAAGCGCGACTACGAGGAGATTTTGCTGGAAGTGCAGGAAACCCTTGTGCTTATTGAGCGGACGCTGAACCTGATAAAAAATCCGCGAACCCTCGGAAGATTAAAACAGATCCTGGCGGATCTTTGGTTTGATGAAATGAGCGTAACCGGGAATATCGCGGTTGCCAACCTTTTTGTGCGCGATGAACACCCCGATGCGATGGATGTGGCGGAAATTCTATGCAGCGAGGAGCGCAATTACTTGCAGGCTCTGTTAAAAGTAAAGCGATACGCCAACCGGATGCCGGAGGGGTATCGCTTTACGCGTATGGATCGTGTTGATGCGACGGTGCAACGTTTGGATGTCACCGTCTTTGGTTTTGAGGAAAAGATTCGCCAGCTGGATTTAACGGAGGATCACTGGGCTGTCGACGATCTTTAGCCGCCCAAATAGGCGAGCATCAAACCCCCTGCCAAAACAGAGCCGATTTGTCCCGACACGTTAGCTCCTACGGCGTTCATCAACAGAAAGTTGTGCGGATTTGCCTCTTGCCCCATCCGCTGGATGACGCGAGCGGACATGGGGAAGGCGGAAATTCCCGCGGCTCCCACCATGGGGTTAAACTTGCGGTTTTCTGGCATGAAGAGATTCAAAAACTTTGCGGACATAACCCCTGCCGCCGTATCCAGTACGAACGCAAGAAGTCCCATGCCTATAATCAGCAGTGTGCGGGCGTGGACGAATTTATCCCCCGTCATGGTTGCCGCAAGGCTGAATCCAAGCAAAATGGTGACGATATTGGCCAGCTCATTCTGGGCGGAGAGTGAAAGCCGTTCGGTAACGCCGCTGACGCGCAACAGGTTTCCGAACATAAGAAAGCCCAACAGGGAGACAGATGCCGGTGCGATAATGCCTGCAAACAAGGTAATGGCAATGGGGAATGCGATTAATTTGAAGCGGGAGATGGAAACCTGTTCGTAGGACATCGTCATCGCACGCTCTTTTTTGGTCGTCAGCATTTTAATCACCGGGGGCTGGATTAGGGGAACCAGCGCCATATAGGTGTAGGCCGCAACGGAAATCGAGCCCAGCAGGTGCGGTGCAAAGCGGTTGGAGACGTAGATTGCCGTTGGACCGTCCGCCGCTCCGATGATGCCGATGGACGCCGCCTCCGGAATCGTAAAACCCAGAAGAAGTGCAAGACCCATCGTCAAGAAAATCCCTGCCTGAGCGGTCAGGCCAAACAAAAAGATGCGCGGATTAGCCAAGAGCGGCGTGAAATCGCACATTGCCCCAACCGCGATGAAGATGAGCAATGGAAACAGCTCATTGGCAATCCCCATATCAAAAAGCAAGGAAAGTGCGCCGTGTGTGGCCCCCTGAGTCAGAGCGGAACTAAAGGGGATGTTAACCAGAATCGTACCAAACCCCATAGGCAGGAGTAAATTAGGCTCGTACCCCTTTTCAATCGCAAGGTACAGCATAATAATCGCAATGACGATCATGATCAGCTGCTTGTAGGTGAAGGCCATGAGGGTGGTTAGTAATACATCTAGCACAGTTTTGTTCCTCCTTATAATTCGTTTGTTCTTTTTCAATCCTTGATTATACGGGACTCCAAGATCAAAAGATAGTTCTGTTTTTACCAATCAATGGTCCGTCGGACATGGCAGGTGTGTTTTGCTGCCTCCGGATGTTTTTCAAAATAATCCTGGTGGTACGCCTCCGCCGGATAGAAAGCCCCGGCGGGTATCACTTGCGTAACGACCTCCACTCCGATTTTTTTTAAGTGCGCGATGAGCTCTTCGATGATCTTTTTTTGTTCTTCACTGTAATAAAAAACGGCGGATCGGTACTGCGTTCCGAAGTCCGGCCCCTGGCGGTTCATCTGTGTGGGGTCATGGATTTCAAAAAAGAGCTGCGCAAGCGTTCGGTAGCTCACACGCTTAGGGTCAAATTCCACCGATACGGCTTCAGCGTGTTCGCTGGTTCCGGCGCTTACTTGCTTATAGGTCGGCTCAGTGGTTATCCCTCCCGTGTAGCCGGAGGTAACGTTCAGCACTCCGTCCACTTGTTTGAAGGCATGCTCCACACCCCAGAAACATCCGCCCGCAAAAAGAGCCATTTCTGTTGTCTTTTTTGAGTCGGATGTTGCCGGAATAAACATCATGGAGATAGAGTTGACGCAGTGGCGCGTGTTTTTTTCTGTAAGCTGTTCTCCCAAGAAAACGTGGCCTAAATGCGCACCGCAGTTGCTGCATAGAATCTCCGTTCGGCTGCCATCCGCATCCGTTCTGCGGGTGACCGCTCCTGTTATCTCGTCATCGAAGCTGGGCCAACCGCAACCGGAGTCAAACTTGCTGTCAGAGAGGTAAAGTTCCGCTCCGCAGCGGCGGCAAATGTAAACGCCCGCCTCGTGATGGTCCACATACTTACCGGAAAAGGGTCTCTCCGTTCCCGCTCTAACAATCACGGCTTCCTCTTCAGGTGTCAGAGGCGGCATGGAATAATCTTTGGATTGCATGATAAAACCTCCTTCTTTAGATGTTGGTTTGAGCTCCCATCGTTGGGGCTTGGCTATGAACAAAATGATTTCCAAAAGAATTCCGCAGGCAACCAGCAGCAAAACCCACTTTTTAACGGTTAAATACCCCATAGCGTCTCTCCTATTCGTTCCGAAAAAATGCCCATGGAACGATCCTGTTTGATCGTACCTTTTTTTATTGATTATTCAAGAGGTTTTTCCGTATTTATGCATGGTGAAAAGAAATCTCGTGAAAAATGGTATGATTAACACGTAGGAAGAATCGCCGAGTTCTGATCATACAGGCACACAAAGGAGGGATTGCAATGTTGGGGGAGAGGTTTTATTTTTGGGATAGGATGCGCATTTGGGCCGTTTATGCCGTGCTTTTGCTCCATGCCGGGATGACGTATATGGTGGGTGCGCCCGCTTGGTGGTATGTCATTGACCGCAATCATTCTCTCTTCTTTCTCTATCTTGTCCTTTTGTTGGATATTTTCCCCATGTCGATTTTGTTTTTTGTCGCCGGGCATTTTGCCCCTTCTACATTTAACGGGCGAGGAAAAACGGGTTTCCTTATCGGGAAAATTCGCAGAATTGCCGTACCCTGGATCATAGGGGTGCTTTTTGTAGCCCCCTTCTTTTCCGCAGCCAGTATGCGTTCTCTGGGGTATCCTATAGGGAATCCCGTTACTTTTTACACCACCCTGTTTTTGGGGCCAGCTTATCAACAGGGGGTTTACTGGTTTCTCGGTGTTCTCTTGGCCTTTTTTCTTCTCTTTCTTCTGCTTGCCCCATTTCTGGGGGAGCAGGACGCAGAACCGGCACCCATCAACTGGTGCGTTGTTCTGTTTTGTTGGGCCGCCTCCGTTGCCCTTTACTATGGGGTCGGAACCGTTCAACTCAATATTGATGCGTGGCTGAACGTGGGGTTTGTTCTCTACTTTCAGCAACTTCGGATCGGCGGCTACCTGCTGATTTTTCTCCTTGGCGTCTACGTTTGGAAGAAACGTTGGTTCGAATTGCGCCCATCTAAAACACTCGCTCTGGGGGTGCTTTTATCTGCGCTTGTTTTGCTCTGCGTCACAGTTTTATTAAGGCTGAAGCTGGGAGGGGAACTCAGAGGCTTGTCGCTTTTGCTGTACGGTGCGGTGCATCAGGGCGCGGCGCTTTTAACCACTATGGCCGCGGCTTTGTGTTTTCGCCGGTGGGGGAACGATGAGGGTTTTCTCGTGAAAACGTCCGCGCGCGCTTCCTTTGGGCTTTACTGGGTTCATATGATTGTCCTGATGCCTCTGGCCTATCTCTTGGTCAACCTCAACTGGCCGACGGGGCTGAAGTTTATGATTGTTGTTTTGCTAACCTTGCAAATAGGGGAGCGGGGTACGTTGATGTATCTGGATTACAGGGAGCGGAGAAGAGAAAAAGCTTAGGTAATAACAAAAGCCAAGAAAAGACCAAGGGCTATCGCGATTAAAAGCGATAGCCCTTGGTCTTTGAATAAAATCTACGGAAGCGAAAGCGCGCTTCCAAGAAAATTTGCGAGGGCAATGGCGGCGTAATTGCCTATCACATATCCCCAAACACCGACGAGAAGAGCAGGAACAACCAAATCCGTCCAACCTTTGGCGATGACCATGGCTGCGGCTGTTGTGGGTCCTCCGATGGTTGCGTTGCAACTGACGAGTAGCTCTTCAAGATCGAATTTAAATAACTTTCCGAGTGTCAATGTCACGATTAGATTAACAATGACAATGACAGCGGCGAAAACAAAGAGCAACGGGCTGTTGTTGAATATCATACTGAGAGATGCGGGGACGCCGATGACCACAAAGAAAATATGGATGAAAAAGGAGCCGATTTCTTTTGATCCTCTGATCGCCGCAAAAAAACGAGGAAAAACCGAAGCCAGAATAACCGTGGATGTCGTGATCAGGAGATATTTTTGTCCCAGAAACATCTTGATAAAGCGAGGGAAAAACTCCTGTGCATTGATGAATTCAGCCATCTTAGTGCTGAAGGTTACAATTGCAATCGCCACGGCAACGTTAGCTGCAATGTCCAGAAGAGATATTTCTTTTCTCCCCCAGAACGCCGCTGCTCGATTCTCCCCTTGGTCAGTTCCTTCGTTCGCCCTCATTTTTGCATCGTAAGGCATATTGTAGCGTTTGCGGAAAAATAGCATGTTCGGGATTGCCATTAGGGCAAAAAAGTAAATGGCCATCAAGAAATTATCCGCAACGATAGCGGAGCTCGTCATTTCAGGGGAAACATTGAATGCAGCTTTCATGGCGGCAAGATTGATACTTCCTCCAATATAAGAACCGGATATCATCGCCAGGATTCCTCTGATCTCCGGTATTTTATCGTAGAATAGCAGTGTTGCGATAATAGTGCCGATTATGGTACCCAAAACGGCAAAATGATACGCAATGAATGTCCGCCCGCTTTCGCGCCAAATGCGGCGAATATCGGCATCGAAAAGAAGAAGGGGGACAGCGATGGGTACGACAAATCCCCAAACAAGATCATAGGTGGGGGTATCTAAAGGAACAACGCCTAAGTTTGCGAAAATCATCGCTCCTAGCAACGCAATCATGCACCCCGTGAGGGTAGCAGCCCATTTATATTTCTGTTCAAGCCAAATACTTATGGCCGCCCACCCTATAACAAAGGTCCATAGAGAGAGCACATCATCCGGCTTGATCCACGTGTTGATTGTTTCCACTTACCGCACATCCTTTCAGATTCTCAAGTAGTAAAAGCAGACAACGTTAGAGACAGCGATACATTACATAGCGATCTTTTCCTGTAATAACGCGGTAATACCCAGCTAGCAGACGATCCAACTTCTCATCTCCTGTGTCGTTATAGAAAGCCCCCCTTTCAATAGATGCTAACTTTTCAGTGCTGGCTATAACGATGATGGAATCTTTGCTGCACCGGCGGATAAGATTGGGCGTTAACTGTGTATTGCCTCGGCCTAGAAGACAGCCTTGCCCTCCAATAGGTGTTACGACTATGTAAAAAGACCTGTTTTGCGTCAGATTCAATAATTGTTCAGTATTTGCGTCTTTTGCAATGATTTTTTTGTTGCAGACAACATCCACTCCGAGGAGTGAGTTTTCACCGCCAAGATAATCCATGATTTTCGATGTGCTACTGCCCGGCCCTATCAAATAGAGTCTGTCCTCTTTCATGGAATCGATAATCTCCATGGAAGCCTCTCGAATATCACTCTGTCCATCGCTCCATCCTGCCACTTTAGGGCCTTGGCGTCGAATACCCGTAACCGGAGTTTTAAGGTGACCGAAGAGACGGGCCGAAACTCTGCCGCTTCGGAAAGCCTCCTCATCGATGTCCATGACATCCGCGAGATCAAATGCACGGATATCAGAACGTATGAATTGCTCCAGCATACCCGCGGCCGCCATCGGAGTTTGAGCGAATACGGCAGAGTGCATCTTGACGCCACCCGGTATTGCGATAACGGGTACGCGTTCGCCTGCCGCAGAATAAATATCGCGGGCGGTGCCGTCACCTCCGGCAAAAACGAGGCAAGAAACGTCCTGATCCGCCATTATTTGTGCGCTCCTTCGTGTATCTTCAGAAGTGCTCTCCTTCGTTTCGGTCCTGTAACACACGGTATAGTCTGTAAAGGCAAACTCGTCCAATAGAAGAGCTCCCATTTCTCCGGAACAGGTTACGAATGAAAAATTTCTTTCTTCCGGCAGGAAAGCTTGCGAAAGATCACGCAAAAATTGCCGCGCTTTTTTCACGCAGATGCGATCAACACCGCAGAGAGAAAGCTCTCGAATCGCTTTCCCATCGCTGCCCTTCATTCCAAGAGGGCCGCCTATCCCCGCATACGGATTGACTATAAAGCCGATCGTCCTCTTCATACCGCTAGTTGGAGCCGTTTTCTCCGTATAGTTTTTTATAAACTCGCCACGTTACGGCTAAACGTTTTGGATCTTGAAGCGGAGTTTCATCGGCTTTGGCAATGCAGGAGCGATGTGGAGCATTTTTCACAAGCTCCGGATTGCTGTAGGCCTCCTCGGATATTTTTTCAAAGATGGCTGCGTATTCATCGATATCCTCTCGGGAGTATGTTTCACACGGTTCGGGAGTAAAAGGCTCCGGGACAAGCCAAGGGTGATGGCTTTCAAAATACCCCTGGACGCCGTAATCTTGACAGCGTCGGCACACATCAAGAGTTCCAACGCCTGTTTCCTCCTTTAGCTTTTCCCAACTGTAACGTGCTTGGTCCAATCGAGTTACGCCCTCCGCATAGGGCAGGGATAATCCCTTTATCGCGCTGAATTTTTTGGCGAGATAATTGTTATTAATAATCGCAAGTTCTGAAACCTCTTTTAAGCCTTCTTCGCCGAGGCTTAAAATGTAGGCATAGACACGGAGCATGACAGGAGGCACACCGTGGAATTTGCGAATTTTGCCGATACTGTCCGGGTGGGCGTTGCTTAAGGAGTAGCGCTCTCCATCAAATACCACTCGGGGCACGGGGAGGTACTTCACCAGCGCTTCAGACGCGCCCTGTGCACCGCAACAGGGACCCATGCTGCCGTGAGGGGAAGAAAAAGTCTTGTGTAGGTTGTAGTGGCACAAATCAAAGTCGGCATCCACGGCGCGTGTGATTCCCATGAGACCGTTTAGATTAGCCTGGTCATAGACACAGAGTCCGCCGTGCTTATGTACAAGATCCGTAAACTCTTTAATACGCGGGTTAAAAATGCCCGTGTCCTCCGGGTTGGTGATAAATAGGGCGGCCGTTCGGTTGTTGACCGCGGCCTTCAACGCTTCATAATCGGCATAGCCGTTTTCACCCGGCATCAGGTTGATTACTTTAAAACCCAGTGCAGCGGTGGCTCCGGCGTTTGCCGGATGAGAGAGCATAGTGGTGATAATTTCATTGCGCTGTTCTCCCTCTCCCCGTTCTTCATGATACTTTCTGACAATAAGGGCGTTTGAGAGAATCGCCTGAGATCCGCCTCCGGCTTGAAAAGAAAAACCGTGCATGCCTGAGATGGCAATCATAAATTGCTCCAGTTGGTGGATTATTTGCAACATCCCCTGAACGGTATCCTCCCCCTGATCGGGGTGCAGTGCGGTCATTTTAGGGGAGCGCACGAAGGTTTCGTGAATCTTCGGGCTGTATTTCATCGTGCAGGTCCCCAAGCCAATATCGATATCCAGATCTGCTCCGAGTGTTTCCTGAGAAAGGCGGAGATAGTGACGCAATAATTCAACCTGAGAAACTTCCGGAAGGGTAGGACGGGATTGCCGCCGCATCGTTTTAGGAAGCAGATCCTCCGCTTTTCCTACGCAGGATTCAATCTCTTGCTCCACTTTGGGGATGAGAAGTCCTCGATGCCCGGGGACACTTAAATCACACAGGAGGGGTTCTCTCCATCTTGCCTGATGAAAGTCCTTGGGTTTTCTGATTTTTTTCATCACCGTCACCTCCTAGCCGTGATCTGAATCAGGGCTTCTATCAAATTCTGGATATCCTTTAAAGTCGTCTGTTCTGTTGTGCAGTAGAGAGCACTTTGCCCAAGTTCCGGAAAAGTTCCGCTCAAATCTTTTCCCCCGAAAATGCCTCGTGCTAAAAGTTCCTCATTGATTTGCCCGATCGTTTTACCTGTCTTGTCAAAATTCAGCACGATTTCCTTAAAAGGTGTTGAGGAAAAAGGAAGGGATACACCGGGAATTTCTGCAGCTTTTTTGCAGAGGTAATGAATTTTTTGTATGAGGTGATCTCCTAGCTCCTCCATTCCGGACGGTCCCATCAAGCCGAGATAAACAGCGGCTGTAATGGCCCATAAGCCTGTCTCCGTGCCGTAGAACTCCTTTGCGTTTTCTCGACTCCCGTGCGATGTCCTGAAATTGATGGCTCTGCCATAGGCTATTTCACCCGGCTGAGACCCGGGGCAGGCTCCGTACAAGTAGGTTGGGAATTCTAAAATAAATCTCTGTTCATCGCGTGTGGCAATGTAGCCGGCGCACCCTCCGCCGTAGTGCATGTGGATACCCAGCGGCTGGATATCGCCACAGACGATATCCGCTCCGTAATGCACAGGTGCTTCCAACACTCCTAAACTGATGGGGTCTGCGGAGACAACAAACAGTGCGTTGACGCTTTTTGCCAGCGTTGATATTTTTTCCCCGTTTTCTTCAATGAAGCCGAGATAGGAGGGGTTTTCTATAAAAACAGCCGCAGTATTGTGGGATAGTTTTTTGCTGAGATCATTGAGATCAAGAAGTCCTGTTGCTATATCCTGTTTGATAAATGTGAAGTCGCAAACGCCTTTGCAGTATTCCTGTATTTGCGCTACGATCTCAGGATTCATGGTGGAGGGGATGAGTACCTCTTTTTTTTGGGTTATGCGACAGGCCATGCGCAGAGCGGAGGCAGTTGCTTGAGCGCCGTCATAGAGTGTAAAGCTGACCACTCCCATGTCGAGCAATTCCCCCATTTGGCTTGTAAATTCGAAAATAGCCTGAAGTTTCCCGTGGTCTGCGTAGGTTTCACCGCAGTAAGCCGTTAAGAACTCCGCGCGTCCGTTGATCTCATCACAAATAGCCGGTACGTAGTGATCCCAACACCCCCCGCCAAGAAAGCTGCTGACCTCTCTGCACGAAATATTTTTGTTCATGACGGAGACCATATGTTTCTTCAGCTCTTGTTCAGATAGAAGGGGCTCGGGGAGAGGCATTTCCCCTCTGAAGCGAAGTTCTTCAGGAATCACCGTTAACAGCTCTTCTATGTTCTTAACTCCTATATCTTTCAGCATTTGCTCTCGGATAGCTGTCGCACTGTTGGGGAGATAGGGGTGGCTTTCGTTTTTTAAATTCTTCATCACTGAGTTTACACTTCCTTTCGGTTAATGCATTGAAGATTACAGATCATTTTGGGTGTCACCAGCATGAAGTGATGCTGTTTTTTCGATATGAAAATCACTTTTCCGCGGAGACCAGTTATGCATCATCTTTACAATCCTAGGGATGAGGGCATATCCCTTAATGACTACATCGCCAAAGGATGGGAGCGTTTTTTGGATAAAATCGAACATTTGTGCGTGGTCTTTGAATTTAGCATGGAGGGATATTTCGCGGCTTTGCTGTCCGTAGGCAATGTAGAAGATTTCGGGTCTTTCTTGTAGTTTTTCTAATATTTTATCTTCTTCCTGTCCGGGGATTTCCAGGAAGATATCAACGGCAACGACGTAACCAAAAGCCGCCGGGTCTACGCAGATGTCGAATCGAATAATTCCAGCTTCTATGAGCCCATTAATACGACGGCGGACAGTACGTTCCGTTGATCCTACTGCAGTTGCTATTGCACTTGCTACTGCTCGTGCATCCTTTTTTAATTCGGCAATAATTTTATAGTCCAATTCATCACACAAAAACTTATTGGCCGAAACGGACAAAACATCATCTCCTTTTTGTTATATTTATCGATTACATGTTTTTTTATGACCATTAAATAGTCTTTTTCGGACATTGCTTGTGTATTATATCACATAGTGTGATGGGTTGTCTATATCTATCATTTTTTATGCTGCAAAGCAAGGATTGTCGTGGACTGTTATGGCAGAGATCAAAGCAAAAGGTCATGCCGAGCTATGTGTATAGAAATTGAGGTGGATAGAGGGACAGAATGGGTTAAGACACACATATAAAAGAGGCGGTAGGAATCAAAAAACCTCCATCTTCAAAATGAGGTCGGATGGAGGTTTTTATTGCGACTTAGACTAGTTTCTTGATCAGGTCCTCTTTGTCCCCGCACAAAAGGTCAATGATCGGGATTTCAATCATGGTATAGCACCCTGATTTTTGCTTCATGGCCGCCCGTGCGCAGGAGACAAGTATCTGAGCGGTCAACGCCGGGTTATCAATTCTCATATTGAACTCAAAATTTTGATTCTGAGTGATCCCCGAAACGCCCTTTCGGACGATATTGGTTCCATGCCCCTTGTCCATATACTCCAGAACGCTGTCGACTTTCTTGACGTGCGTTTCATCGTGGATAAAAT
>JAGPAO010000047.1 GCA_018063805.1 Synergistaceae bacterium
CCCCTTGGCCGTTAGA
Organism: Synergistaceae bacterium; assembly: GCA_018063805.1. Classification (GTDB taxonomy): domain Bacteria; phylum Synergistota; class Synergistia; order Synergistales; family Synergistaceae; genus JAGPAO01. The sequence continues at coordinate 17 of JAGPAO010000047.1, forward strand.
GGTAACGGATTGGGGATGGAAGCTCAATATGAACTTTTTGTCCGAAAACATATCCAACAAGACAAAGTTGATCATCCTCAATATTCCCAATAACCCAACGGGATATATGCCTGTAAAAACCGATCTCTTCAGAATTATTGAAATGGCGGATCGCGTAGGCGCATGGATTTTCTGTGAGGAGACGTTCCGATTTATGGAACACGACCCGGCATCGGTGGTGCCTTCTATCGCGGATATTTACCCCAAGGGTGTGGTGTTGGGGGGAATCAATAAGTTTGGCTTGGCGGGTTTGCGCATGGGTTGGCTTGCCACACAGAACCGAAAAATCATGGCGGAATGTTCTACATACAAAGACTACACCACTCTCTGCCCCAGTGCTCCGTCTGAAATCCTTGCCCTCATCGCTTTACGCAACGCAAAATATTTGCAGAGCAGGAACCACAGCATCATCCTTGAGAACTTGGCTCTTGCAAGTGAGTTCTTTAACTCCAAACCCAATTGGTTCCAGTGGATAGAACCCAACGGAGGCTCCACCGCCTTCCCGAAGCTGCTCGCGCCCTTTAAAGTCAGTGAAATGTGTGATAAGGCGATGGAACAGGTAAACCTGATGATCGTCAGCGATCGCGTGTTTGGATACAACAACAACCACTTCCGTTTAGGGCTTGGAAGAAAAGATTTTGCCCAATCAATGGCACTTTTCGTCGATTTCATGGAAAAATTTGTAACTGAAAAACAGAGTTAAAAAATAAAAACACGCAAAGCAATCGCACGAATCGGTAAAATTATAGCCTTTAAAACAAGAAAACCCTTGATTTTAAAGGCTATAATTTATTTAGGGTTATTCCGTTTTTGCCGTTCTGCCCAATACAACGGGTGAGATTATTTCGCCCATCCTTGCTTGTACTCAATACGTGCTACGACAATACCGATGATGACGCAGATAAGCATGGTGAATTTGGAGAGTAATGAGGGCATGGCCCCTATTTTCACCAAATAGTTGATGCCTAGGGTCAAAATGACCACCGGAATGGTGATCTGTATCTTTCCCTTCGTGGTGAACATGGCCAGCACCGCGCCGAAAATAGCGGGAAGGATATAGGCGGACATGACGCGCAATACAATTTCAGGCAGAAACGCGATAATAACGGCTCCGGCCACTGCCGTAAGGGTTGTAATAATAATGTTCATGAACACCGAACCGGCGATGCCGCACGTTGCAATAATTTCGGCTTCTTGGGTGTTTTCCTCAACTCCGGCCACTTCCTTAGCTACCAAGGCTGCGGGAACGCGCATTTGCCCAATGGAGCCGGCTAAAATACCCATGTAACTGCCCGCAGTTCCAAGAGCCGGAAAATAAGAAATCGGCTCCACGATCCAAGCGACCACAAAAGCGGAAGACACGTTAAAAATACCCACGGCAATAGCGCCGGAAGGGGGCATCACATTGTACCGAAGCGCTACGTAAATAAAAGGTAAAAAGCTGAGTATCATGGCAATAGTAAGCGTAAACTGACCGATCCTGTTTACAGGAGCGAACCATCGTTTTTCGACATCCTCACCGGTGTTGCTGTGTCCTCTGACGTTGTTTTCGTTCATATCATTCTCTCCTTTATCTTATCTCTAGTCCCTATACCGGTGCAACCATTTGGCCGACAACCATACCGAAGACGAGCGCGAAAGCGATGGCATACCCCTTGATCCAGGGAGCTTTCGGGGCTATAAATTTCTCAATCATGAACTGAGCCAAAAATCCGACCACCACAACAACCATAGGACCACGCGCTCTAATCATGTTCTGTGAGGCAAAGTTAGCGAACAACCCGATGGTAGCACCGGCGGAAAGAAGCCCCAACCAGGCCATATCGCCACCGGAAAGCTTGGTGCGAACTTTTTCCATGTGAGGGGTGCAGAGCGTTGTCATCAACAACCAGCCACAACCGTTGACCGCCATAACCAGGAAGCAGAGAGCCAAGGTCTCTACTGTGAAGCCGCTAGCACCCAACTCAGTGCCCATCGCCTGGGCCGCAATGTTCGCGGCGGTCAGCTCGGTCTGAGCGGCACCAATGATAGAGAGGCGCTGCCACGTGATCGGTCCTCCGATGACTGCCATCATGCTGATCATAACCACAACACCGGCAAGACCGGGTCCTATCGCTGTAACCATACCGTTAACGATAGCGGTATTGAGCTTTTTTTGCGGATAGCCGATATGATCCGCTTCTTTCCGGCAAAGCCGAACGTACAACCCAGCCTGAACAACCACCCATGTCACAAGAATACCGCATAGAGCCCAAAGCGGCCAGGAATTAGAAATCTCAAGAATTTTTGTCATATTCATAAAAAGTCCTCCTCAACTACGTGGATAACGGTCAAAACTCACCGACCTAAATAAACGCTGTCTAACATTTTTGCCTAGATCCAGCACATTCTTTTTTTGAATTCCTCCCTTCCAATACAGTTCAGAAACGCCAACGGTTTTTACCGAAGAGCCGATTTTGTGGATGTGTAATTCCAGCCGCTGGCGTCCAATTGCCGGATACAATCCACCGCCAGCTTGACTAAGACGTTTGCCATCTTCTCGCCTTTTTCCTTAGTCGCCTTGGTGGGGTCACCCGTAGCGCCGCTGTGGGTAAGCTCCGCGAAATTCCATTGCATAGACACGTTATCCGGCAGATGATCGGGAACAAATCCATCGGCCAGTTCCGGTTCGCACCACTCTTCATAGAGATAGTAGGCTAAAGAGGACTCACCCTCCCCTGCATGCCCTGCCCCCCCCATGACCTCAAAGGTTTCGGGCGGAAGAAGCTGCCCGGCTTTTACCCACCAATCAGGCAGGTAGGCGATTTTGATATCGGGGTACTCAATCTTAATCTGACGAGTCGCAATTTCAGCAGGGGCAATGTTGCCGTCGTGTCCGTTCATCACAAAGATATGCTTGATTCCGTTTTGGTAAACAGTGCGCAAGATATCCTGTATCACCCGTATCATAGTGTCAAAGCTCAAAGAGATCGTAAACGGAAAGGCGGAGTAGTGCTCACTGCAACCGACAGTAACAGGAGCAAGAACCAGTAACCCCTCCACTTGGTCGGCTATCTTACAGGAGAGTTTGTAAGAAATGAAGGTGTCTGTTCCTTGGGAAAGGTGTGGACCGTGGCATTCGCAAGATCCTAACGCCAGTATTGCTTTGTCGTACTTACCTTTCTTATACTGATTCGCAGTCATTTTCATTGCTTCGTGGCTCACAAGAAACCCTCCCATTCGAAGTTAAGCTCGAATCTGATATACAAGGAATCGTGCAGATCAATAAAAGAATGTATCTGCTGATCAAAGCATTTAAGCAGTGATCGACGAAAGCGAAATATATCACGAGTAAATATACATTTATCTTGGATTTTGGTCGATAGGCGACAGGAAATACAGAGTCAATTGATATAAAATAGGACATTGGCGCTTTTTAGTACAGGTACCATCGCACAAGGCGTCCGTTCCAAGGGGAACATCAGGAAATATGTCCCAACAGTCAGGAGCGTAACAATACTTGACAATGTCTCCCATGCCGGAATAAACTCCTTTTCAACACAGAGGTAACGCACGAACGCGGCTATGGGATTGAAATATCAGAGTACAATAACGACAGCACCGCTCGAATATTCGCAAGTTTTTCGATACCGCCAAAACGAATTGTTAAAAAGGGGACAATTGAGATGTTCAAAAAAATACTGCTTACGCTATTGGCTTCGGTTATTCTGATAGGCAGCCCGTTGCCTCTCTTGGCATCGGAACAAAAACAGAACGTGTTGGATTATTTTAACGCTAAAACAGCTGAAGAGATCCGTGAAAAGACGCCGCACTACCCGTCAATGGCACAAGAATACGCCAAGCTAACCGCGTCCGAATTCTTTGCGTCGCCAGCGGGGAAAAATTTGTCCCCCGGACAAAAACGCAAAGCGGAAGCACTCCTCATAGCCGTTGCCGAGTCCACCTCCTCCCTCTTTACAAAAGAAGGGTTCGTTCTGGACGAAAGCGCCTCGCTTATATCCTCTTCCGCACTGGCACAGCATAAAGGTTACGTAGCCGGGGTGTTAAGCAGAGAATTAAACAGAGGACAAGCGCAGGTATTAAAAGCGCTCAATCTCTACTACGACAGCAAAGGCGATATCGACATACTCAAGTTCAGACTCGGCATTACGGATGACTACTTGAAAAAGAACGGATGGATGTTTAACGGAGCGCTGAACGACAAGGGCACGTGGGAGTTTTGGGGTTTTGGCAAAACGGATATCGCGCTCAACTTACCAGGAGTCTTTGCCGGAAAGGCCGCCATGGATTTTGCTCAAATCATCGCCGACGGAAGGGAACGCCCGTTAATGGAGCGGATGCTATCCAGAGACCCTGCGGAGATGGAAAAACTTCTGGAGGGAGTCGGAAACGCCGAGGAAGTCACATTAGCCGCCTTTTCAGCCCGAGCCGCCCAACTGGGATGGCTCGTATCCAAAATCGGGCAGGGAATTGTAGAGGCGCACAACCCAAAAAAGGAAAGCTCCTCCATAAAACGCTGGGCACCGGCGAACAGCCTGATAACGAATTTCGACAGAATGGCAAAGGAAAGAGGATGGGGCGAAACGGCAAAGGACATCGACCAGATCAGGTCGTACTATAGGTACATAAACGAGTTCTTGTCCAATCTCGGAGGTAGTAGCTCCCGGTTTTATTAAAAACCCCTTTTAAAATAGTAATGGGCTGATAGCAAAAGGCTTGGGGCCGTATATCCGGCTCCAAGCCTTTTAAGATTCTTTCAGTCTGACTTGCTAAAACAGGTGAAATCTATTTGTCCAGCTCAGCAATGTCCTTTAATTCATCGGCGTTATAGCTGTCATACAAGCCCACTTTATGAAGTATTTTTTTGACTTCATGCAAGGCCTCCATTCTGTAAATAAAGGCCTTAATCTTGAGCTTATTGTCTTTCTGAGCCTCAAGTTTCCCAAGTGTGGTATCCAGCTTGGCCATCGTTTCACCGATGTGCTTTAGATTTTCGTTTTTCAAAGCTTCGAGAACCGTTGCATCCAAAAGAGCATTCTCGCCTCTCTCCTCTTCAAGCCCCTCTAGCTTTTTGCAGCTCCTGATGATTGATTTTATTTCATGCGCTGCTATTTCCTGTTCAATAAAATGCTTTATCTTTCCCTCGGTACCGTCCATTTTTTCGCATGTCTTATCCAGCTTAACAATTTCATCCGCAATTTTATTGAGAATCGCAGCTTCTTTTTCATCGTAGCTTGCCATTATAATGCCTCCATTCGTATCTATTTTCTGAAATTTCTTAATATATATTATAACTCTATACTATTATTTGTCAAATAAACCAAAATATTTTCGTATACAAAATGCTTTAAAAAATGATTATAAAAGTCGAGGGCCCCCTCAACAGGGACCCTCGACTTTTATGATGTATTCTTTATTCCCCTACTTCCTAAAAACGGCTCCCTCCGCACCGGAGGTGACAAAAGCGCGATATCTCTCTAAAAAGGCGCTATCCGTTGGATTGACAGACGGAACCCAGTTGCGCCGACGCTCCTCCAGCTCCTCCGCAGGCACCAGTAATTCCAGTTTTCTGTTGGGGATATCAATCTCAATCATATCCCCTTCGTGCACCAACCCGATCACGCCGCCGGCGGCAGCCTCCGGAGAAACGTGCCCTATTGCGGCTCCGCGTGAGGCACCGGAGAATCGCCCGTCTGTGATCAACGCGACGGATTTATCAAGCCCCATCCCCGTCAGTGCAGCTGTGGGCCCCAACATCTCCCTCATTCCGGGGCCACCCTTGGGCCCCTCGTTGCGTATAACGACCACATCCCCGGGATGGATCTGCTTTGCGGCAATCGCAGCGGAGGCTTGCTCCTCATTTTCATACACGCGAGCAGGTCCCTTGTGATTCATCATCTCCGGCAGAACCGCACCCTGTTTGACCACGCTTCCAAGCGGCGCAAGGTTTCCCTTCAGGATTGCAATTCCCCCCTCTGCATGGACGGGAGATTGCAGCGAGCGAATCACATCATCGTCCTTTACCTTCACATTTTTAATATTCTCTCCAACCGTCTTTCCGGTAACGGTGATCGCCTCGGGATGAATCAGCCCTCTCTCAGCCAATCGGGACATCACGGCGGGAATCCCCCCCGCTTCGTACAAGTCGGAGATAAAATACTTTCCGCCGGGGCTCATACTACACAGATGCGGCGTCTTGCGGCTGATTCGATCCAGCTCCTCCAACGGCAAGTCCAGCCCTGCGGCCTTTGCAATCGCCGGAATATGCAGACAGGTATTTGTGGATCCGCCCAGCGCCATATCGACAGCCACGGCATTTTCAATCGCTTGAGCCGTTACGATATCCTTGGGCAAAATCCCCTTTTCCAATAGGTACATGATCTGACGCCCCGCATCCTTTGCCAAGCGGATGCGCTCGGAGTAGACGGCCGGGATCGTTCCGTTTCCGGGAAGCGCCAACCCCAAAGCCTCCATGACACAGTTCATCGTGTTGGCGGTAAACATCCCCGCGCACGATCCGCACGTCGGGCAGGCGCTTCGCTCCATTTCACGAAGCTCTTCGTCATCAATTTTCCCCGCGATTCTCTGCCCAACCCCTTCAAACATGTTCGACAGATCTATTTTCTTCTTGCGGTATCCGCCCGCAAGCATCGGGCCGCCGCTGAGGATCAGAGAGGGAATATTGAGTTCCAAAACCGACATAGCCATGCCCGGCACAATTTTGTCGCAGTTGGTCACCAAAACCAAGGCATCAAAGCCGTGGGCCTTGGTCATGATCTCGATGGAATCCTTGACCAGCTCGCGGCTGGGCAGGGAGTACCGCATCCCCGCGTGGTTCATCGCGATCCCGTCACACACACCGATCGTCGGAAACTCTATCGGCAAACCTCCGGCTGCATATACGCCCGCCTTAACGGCCTCCGCAAGTTTTCCCAAATGCGTGTGACCGGGGATAATGGCGTTATAGGCGTTGACAACACCGACCCAAGGGCGATCTATTTCCCAATCGGAAAAACCGTTGGCGTATAACAACGAACGATGAGGCGCCCTTCCGGCACCCTTTTTAACATTTTCACTATTCATGGTGTTCCTCCTTCTATTCGGTGCTACTGATATTAGTCGTTCTTTTTATTTTCTGCACTACTCCAGCCGCGCACGGTAAGCTCTTTGTAGTGGGCGGAACTCTGCGCTGCATTTTTGGGAGATCGCGTCACAAACCCGACATCCACCATCTTTTCGAGCGGCAAATCACCCAGATCCGGAGAGGTAATCCGAGCAAGAACATGAATTCCGTTGACTTTCGCAAGGACGCCCCCCGCCGGATCTCGCTCTATCGTTACGTCCGCAGGAAGCGAAAAGTTCAGAATCTGTGCGCGCTGCGTCCATCTTACCTCTCGCCCCGTGACACCGCTCAAAGTGGCAAGACCATCCGGGGTAACATGAAAGAGGAGCCCGCTGTTTTCGCCCCAAAGCCCAACCCCGCCGCTCGCAGTATCCAAACCCGCTATTTTTGCAGTGGCGGACCAAAAGGCATACTGCTGATGTTCCGCAGGGATCGGGTACCGGCCCGTAACCTCAGCACCCGGCATCCGCACGGTTACTTTATAGAGATCACCCTCCCGAACCTCAAAACGCTGCGCGTCCAAGTTCGTGTAGAAATCATTCTGAGTGAATACCTTACGAAATTCCGCCAAAGGCGCCACCGTGCCATTCGCCCAAGAAGCCCCCGCTGCCAGCAGCACAAAAAACAATATCAATATACGTTTAATCAAATGATCAATTCCCCTTTCGCCCTTTCAGCTTATACGCTGATCATATTAATAATTATTCTACATGTTCCGCGAAAGACCCGCAAGAAAAGATTGGGAGAACTTTTTTGCCTCACACCCATCATGATTGCAAATAAATTGCAACTGTGCTACCCTCATGTTATGAGAAAATTTGACGAAGCAAACATTCTGCACAGCCGAAAAATTGTAGCGACACCCCAGAGGATCCAAATACTGCGGGTGATTGAAACGATGGAGTGTTTCTTCTCTGCCGCAGATATCCGAAAAAAAATTTCCGAGGATTCCGCAGACTTGGCGACGATTTACCGCACCCTCAAGCTTTTTGAAAACAGCGACCTTATCCGTCCGATAGCGGCTCCGGACACAACGCAGTATTTTGCCAGATACCAACAAAAAACCGGCGATCACGCGCATTTTTTCTGCGAACAATGCCGCACGCTGTCCTGCCTTTCCCCGTTAAACGCCGAAGGATATCGCGCCCTCTATTCCTGCCTTCGGGAGGGAGACTGTCCCAAAAACTTTACTCTGACCATCAACGGCACCTGCAAATTGTGCTCGGCGCGGGCGAGAAAATCATGACGACACCCGCTATCGAATTCAAAAAGGTATTTTTCCGCTACGAATCGCAGTGGATTCTAAAAAACGTATCCTTTGAAATCGCACCGTGTGATTTCGTGACGATCACCGGGCGCAATGGAGGAGGCAAGAGCACGCTTTTACACCTAATCCTGGGACTCTATCAACCGAACGCAGGCAACGTTCGGATCTTTGGCCTGCCGCCGCCGCTTCAAAACCATGAAAAAATCGGCTATGTGCCACAAGATGTCAACGCCAATAAAAATTTCCCCATCACCGTTCGCGATGTCGTTCGTATGGGACGCTTACGCCTGCATCCAGATGAAAAACTCGTTGACGAAACGCTCGAAACGGTCGGGATGCAAAACTATGCGGGAGAAAAAATATCCGCTCTGTCACAGGGGCAGCGTCAGCGCGTATTGATAGCCCGCTCTCTGGTCATGCAGCCTAAAATCCTGGTTCTTGATGAACCGGCCGCGAGTATTGACGCAGAGGGACAGAAAACCCTCTCCGCCGTGTTGGAGCGGATAAAGGGCACCATGACTGTATTGGTCGTCAGTCATGGTTTAGAGCTGGTGTCCGGCTACACAACCCGGATGATGTGCGTGGATCAAACGGTCCATTTCCATAATACAACTGTCATTCCGGCGTTCGAAAAAATAGAGGGCGGTTGCACCATTGAAAAGCTAGAAAACCGATTGGGTGGTTAAACCATGTTTATAACAGAACTTTTAGCGTTCGATTTTTTCCGCAATGCCTTAATGGCCGCCTTCTTAACGAGCATCCTGTGCGGCATCATCGGTAGCCTCGTCGTTGTACGGCGCATCGTCATCGTCGCCGGAGGCGTGGGGCACGCTGCCTATGGAGGCGTTGGGCTGTCCCTCTTTTTGCACTTTCCTCCGCAGTTGGGGGCGCTTCTTTTTTCTGCCGCAACCTCCCTTTTGCTGGGCTGGCTGCTTTTAAAGGATGAAAAGCGATCGGATACCATCATCGGAGTCATATGGGCTATCGGCATGGCCATTGGGATTCTCTTTACCGATCTGACGCCGGGTTATTCCTCAGAATTAATGACGTACCTCCTCGGCAGCATTCTGACCGTATCCCAAACGGATCTGATTCTTATGCTGACCATCGTCGTCACGTCCATTGCGCTCGTGGCAAGATTCTATCCGGAGCTCGTCGCCATGCTGTACGATCGTGATTTTGCGCTGCTTCGCGGGGTACCGGTAACCTTTTTTCACTACGCGCTCATTCTTTTGATTTCTATCAGCGTCGTACTTGTCATCCGTGTTATCGGATTGATTCTCGTTTTGGCTCTGCTGACCATCCCCGCGCACATGGCAGAAAGAAGTGCCCGCTCTCTCGCTCATATGATGTTTTTAGCCGTTTCCTACAGCCTCTTTTTTTCATTTGCAGGAATCCTCATCTCTGTGCGCTATAACCTGACAGCGGGGGCTTCCATCGTCCTTGTCGCGGGAATGTTTTACCTTTTGGCAGGTATTTTTTCCTTCAAACCGCTGACGCGTTGCTTCAAGAAAAATCGGGAAACAGAACCCCAAAAGTGACTATAACTCAGGAGGAATTGTCATGTTTTCGAAAAAAGCACTGCTGTCTCTATTCTTGTTGGTTTCACTTCTTCTCCCCTCTTACGCTGCATTGGGATCAGAGAAACTAAAGGTTTTTGTGACGATCCCGCCGCAAAAATATTTCGTTGAGCGCATCGGCAAAGAGCGCGTACAGGTGCAAACGCTTATCCCAGCCGGAAGCGACGTACACACCTATGAACCTCGCCCCAATCAGATGAAGGCGTTGCAGCAATCCAAGCTCTACTTCTCCATCGGCGATCTCTCCGCTTTTGAAGAATCGCAGTTGCCCAAGATTGCCAAGCTGAACCCGAATCTTAAAATCATCGACACAAGCCTCGGGATCAAGCGCCTCGAAACGACGGAACCGCTGATGACCATCGGCAAAACGGAGGAGCACGAGGATGATCACGGTCACGGCGACCCGCACATCTGGACATCCCCCAAACTCGCCGTCCTACAAATTGATGCCATCCTAAAGGGATTGACACAAGCGGACCCGGAAGGGAAAGCCTTTTACAAAAAGAACCGTGATGCCCTGGTAGGCGAGATCAAAAAATTGGATAAAGAGCTGAGGGAGCGATTCAAACCGCATAAGGGATCGGCATTTCTCGTCTTTCACCCTGCATGGGGCTACCTCGCCAAGGAGTACGGTTTGCGGCAGGTAGCGATAGAAATGGATGGAAAAGAGCCCAAACCGATGGAGTTGGCTAAGGTGATGCAACTGGCGAAGAAAGAAAAGATCAAATTTATTTTCGTCTCCCCTCAGCGTTCCTCGGCAAGTGCCGAAACGATCGCAAAAGAAATCGGCGGCACCGTTGTTATAGCGGACCCGCTGGCGGAAAATTGGCTGGAGAACCTCCGCTCCGTGGGTAAATCCATCGCCAAAGCACTGAGGTAGAGAGGGGTTTTATCTGTGAAAAAGTATTTCTTAATCCTCTGCGCCATTAGTTTTCTTGCATTGGGCGGGGTGGATGGCGTTGCATTTTGGAATCAAGGCTCTATAGCGGAAGCAGCAGCTCCCGGTGCGCAAAAAGCACACCCCAAAGGGATATGGGTTCGCATTGTGAAGGATAAATTCCAACTGCAGTTAATGGACGGAGAAAAGACGCTTCACACCTACCCCATTGCTGTGGGTAAAAACACGGGCAATAAACAAAAAACGGGCGACCTGAGAACGCCGGAGGGTCATTTCAGCGTCCGGCAGATACAGAATGCAACCGCATGGACACATGATTTTCGCGACGGAAAGGGGGTCATCGCCGGAGCCTACGGCCCCTGGTTTATTCGTTTAAAAACAGACCCATGGAACGGGATCGGCATCCACGGCACACATGACCCAGCCTCTATCGGCACTCGGGCAAGCGAGGGATGCATCCGCATGCACAACAGCGATTTAGATGCGTTGAAGAAGAAAATCAAGCCGGGAACGCCTGTGGTTATCGAACCTTGATATAAACTCACCGAAAAATCAGCGTTTGCCTTCAGGGCATTCTCTTTGCAAAGGCAAACGCGCCCCTGTAATTGGAAGACCAATTTTTTAAATCGACAATTGAAACACATCCAGTTGAATGGTACACTATTCCTGTCTTCGAATAAGTTCTCCGGAAAATAGCGTTAACGAAAACTATCGCGGCTATTTTGAGTAATTGCGTAGAATTTATGTGTGTATTTAATTTATTTAAGGGGGTTTACCATATGAGCGGTTACAATGCAGTCTTAGCAAGAAACACCGAAAATGCACCCAAAAGCTCTTTTTGTTCACAAACCGTGGCTTTTTCTCATTACAACAACTTTTCAGCTCAATTACCTATTGATCCAAAATCAGGTAAATTAGTAGCAGGCGGTGCCAAAGAACAAGCAGAACAGTGTTTTAAAAATATCAAGGCTATCGTAGACAGCATCGGACATATGATGAACGATATTGTCAGGATCACCGTCTTCGTTAAGAACATCAAAGATATGGACACCGTTGACGAAGTGTATAAGACATTCTTTACAAGCTATGTCCCCACACGGACTGTCGTAGCGGTTGCCGCTTTGCCGATGGGCGCTTTGGTGCAAGTGGAAGCACTTCTTTCAAACGGCGAAGGCTCTATCCCAAACGCTCCGCAAGCCGGAGATCTCATCAAACTTACCAACAACACACCCAATGCACCCATGAGTCCTCTGTCGACTCAGACGGTCGCTTTTTCTCACTACAATAACCTTTCAGCCCAGCTGCCGATAGACCCCAAATCCGGCAAATTGGTGACGGGTGGAGTCAAGGAACAGGCAGCGCAGTGCTTAAAGAATATTAAGGCCATTTTAGAGAGCATCGACGTTCCCTTTGATGATATTGTCAAGATCAATATCTTCTTGAAAAATATTGCGGATACGAAAGCCGTAGATGAGGTGTATTCAACCTTTTTCCCGGACTCAGCTATCGCCAGAACCTTAGCCTATGTCCCCGCAAGAACAACCGTTGAAGTTGCGGCTCTGCCTATGGATGCTCTGGTTCAAATTGAAGCGGTGGTGTCTCATGGAGACGGCACACCGCCGCAAGCGGTTGAGGACAGGCACGGACTTATCGTCGAGCCCTGCAATACGGATGACGCCCCCAAATGCGCTCTGCATTCGCAAACGGTTGCTTTTTCTCATTACAATAATCTTTCGGCTCAACTGCCTATCGATGCAAAAACCAGTGAAATAGTAGCGGAAGGCATAAAAGAGCAGACCCGGCAGTGCTTGAAACACATCAAGACCATTATCGAAAGCGTGGATCACGCCATGGCAGATGTGGTCAAAGTCAACATCTTCCTAAAAAACATCGCGGACATAGATGCTATGGACGAAGTTTATGCCACCTTCTTTCCCGGCGGTATCCCGGCAAGGAGAATTGTGGGGGTTTCTGCGTTACCGAAAAACGCCTTAGTTCAAATGGATGTCATCGTATCCAACGCAGAAGGAACGCCGCCCAAGGCCTAACAAACATTTATTCGAAACACAAGAACGATCAAAAGAAAGCCGCAGCTCGGAAGGGTTTGCGGCTTTGTCTCTGATTGCACATGCAAAAGTCAGGGATGCTCTTCTAAAATCATTTTTGTGCCCGATAGAAAGCCTTTGACGGTTCCCTCTTATAATAACGCTACATTTTAACAGAGATTTAGAGGTGTTATC
>JAGPAO010000176.1 GCA_018063805.1 Synergistaceae bacterium
TAAAAAATAAAAAATGGTTTTTCTTTTTTGCTGTTCTGGTTTTTTCAGCCGTTGGTTTTTGGAGTTGGAATACCCTTGTAAACATTGATCCGGCAAAGGCTCTTCCTGATATGGGCGAGGAGAAAAGCTTCGCCGTTATCGGTATTGATACGCCGAAGATGTGGTCGGAACGCCTTGCCCAGTTGGAAGAATTAGTTAAGGAGTGGGAACCGGTAAAGTTCAAAATTCCTGAAATTGCGGAGAAATCGGCACGTCTTTTCCCATTTATTACAAAAGGGGCGCTGATGGCCTATCCCGGAGAAGATGGCACGCCGCACATTATTGGGGCTTTTATTCCCGATGTGAAGACGCTGAAGAAACTGGATGCAGAATCCCAAGGCGGCGATGCGCAATTATCCCCATGGGATAGCGGAGGAAGAGGAAAGCAGGGGTGGATTCTCAGTTACCCGGCGCTGCGGCTTAAGGTGTATTTGGTTCTACAGCAGACTTTTCCTAAACCGCTTCTCTTGGCGGCGTTGGAACCTGCGGATCTGGATCGGGCTATCGCAGCGCTAAAATCAAGCAGTGACCGGTTGAAAATAAAGAATAAGAATGCGGCTCCCGATTATCTTCTTGCTCGCGTTCCGGCAATTGGCATGAAAGACAAACGGGTCATGGCAACGGTTAATTTGGCTTGGGTGGAGGATGAAACAAGCGCTCATTTGCAGGTTTATTCCGACATGCTTACCCTGCGCCATAAAGGGGAGCGACCCTGGAGTAATAGCGGGAAGTCTGATCTGCCGTTGTTGGGGGACGGCGATTTATCCCTTGTTTTTGCCTCTGATCTCGCTTTTTTATGTGAATTGGCATTTTTTGACTCGCCGGATCCGGTGAAGCAGGCGTTGCAATACGCGAGTTTTTTCATAGGAGGCAGTGAGCAGCAAATGCAAGAATGGGAAACGTTGGTTCGGAATATGCGCCTATCAGCTGTGGCAACGCTCCCTCGTGATGGGGAGAGAGACCCGGAAAAAGGAGCGAGTTACTTGGTGTTCGAGTCGAAAAAAGAGGGAAAGAGACTGCAAGCCACGGCTAAGGGGTTTGCAAGCAGAATGGCTGCTGTGGAGCTAAAGGGATGGGATTGGATGCATCAAATGCGCATGGGAGTGCTTGGCGGACGAGGCGATATTGTGTTGCTGGGAATGGGCAAGCCCGATTCCTTTGCCGTTAAAGCGACGATCCCGCAGGAATTGAAAGAATTTGCAGCTCCTACAGATTTGCTCAGCTTTATTGCGCTGGTGAACGAAAAAACGATGAATGAATTCTTGATTCCCTTTGGGCGATGGGGGAAGATGCCAACCGATGGGATTAAAAAAATAGCGTTAGACGGTGGGGGAAGTATACATCTTCGTGTTACATCCCACGAAAGAGCGGATCTTGGGATTTATTGGAAGGATTGAGGATGAGTACGAGCGTCTTATATATCAGCAAGTTTTTTTCAAGTGAAATTTTAGTGCATATGTTTTTTTGCGAAATTGACACTGACAGCTGTGATTTGTTGGGAATAAAGATATTGCATCGTTCTTGCGTTTGATTTTTACGAGTTGACGTCTGATATATCTGTGATAGAATTTATAGCGTAAGAGGGGTTTTTACATGGAAGATTTAACGAGTGGTCGGCAATCGTTACGCAAGCGAGTCTATGAGCATCTGAAGGAACAGATTAATTCACAGAAGATTCGCCAGGGCAGTTTTCTTGATTTGAACACGATTGGTAAAGAGCTTGCTTTGAGTCGAACACCGCTGAGAGATGCGCTTTTTCAGCTTGAATTTGAGGGTTTTGTGAGTATCTACCCGCGGCGCGGAGTTTTTGTTAATGTGCTGGACTTGAAGAACATCCGCAATATCTATGAAGTCATCGGTGCTCTGGAGAGTGCTTGTTTGATCAATGTGGCGGTAAAGCTGACCGCTGCTGATATTTCACAGATGGAAGTGCACAACGAGGCCATGCGCTCTTATTTGGAACAGGATAATTTTGCCGCTCATTATGAGCAGAACGTATGTTTTCATAATATTTTTTTAAATTTATCTGAGAATGCAGACTTGATCCACACAGCAAGAATTTTGAGGGAAAGATTGTACGATTTTCCCCGTAATCCCGGTTTTTTAAAGGATTGGGAACTTTCAAATTTAGAAGAACACCGACAGATGGTAAAGAAACTGAGGGATGGCGATTTTAATGGAGCCGCTGAATATTTGAGGGATGTTCACTGGTCTTTTTCTGTTCAGGAGCGTTATATACGGAAATATTATTTTGCCTCAAAGACGAACATTCAAGAAAAATAAGGAGCGTGGGCAAGTTGGAGCGAGGGTTGATTTTTGATATCAAACGCTATGCGATACATGATGGCCCCGGAATACGGACAACGGTTCATTTGAAGGGGTGCCCTCTCTCTTGCTGGTGGTGCCATAATCCGGAAAGTCAATCCATGCTTCCTGAGTTGCTTTACAAGCCGGAACGTTGTATTGGCTGCGGTGCCTGCGTTGGAGCCTGCGAGCAGGGGGCCGTTTCGGCCACTGCAGAGGGGTATCCCACCGATTCTTTGAAGTGTACGGGAAGCGGAGCGTGTGCGGATGTTTGCCCGGCAGATGCGCGAGAGCTCTGCGGTCGTTCAATGTCGGTTTCAGAGCTGATGAAAGAAATCTTAAAAGATCGTCTTTTTTATGATCAGTCGCGCGGCGGCGTTACCTTTTCGGGCGGGGAACCTCTGATGCAGCCTTCTTTTGTGATGGAGGCATTGCGCGCTTGTCATCATGAAGAAGTCCACACGGTTCTTGATACGTGCGGATTTGTTGCTGAACGCGTATTGCTTGAGACTGTGCCGTTCACCAATCTTTATCTGTATGATTTAAAATTGATGGATCCGGCGCAGCATAAAAAATATACAGGAGTCGATAATGATCTGATTCTCTCTAACCTCACAAAGCTCGGCGAGGCCGGAGCTTCCATCAACGCGCGCATACCGTTAATCCCGGGGATTAACAGTAGCGATGAAGAGTTTGAGCGGATGGGGGCATTTCTAAGCACTGTGAAAGGCCTTACGCAGGTCAATATCCTCCCGTATCACGCAGTTGCGGCGGGGAAACATCGACGGTGGGGGTTTGAGTATAAACTGGAGGAGACGCTTCCTCCGACGGAGCATAATATGAGAAAAGCCGCGGCGATCCTGGAGCGGCATTCTCTGAGAGTACATATAGGGGGGTAACGATTACCCCGGGGCCTTTATTGGCCACGTTTTTCCGCGCACATTTTTTGTGATAGCAGTCAGGTTGATGATGGATATGGAGGGGTTAGAGATGAACGAACGTATCGAAAGACTTCGCAAGGAAAGTTTTGAGACAAAGCCCAGTTATTCGGCTGAGAGAGCCCTATTAACAACGGAATTCTACAAAGAGAACGACGGAAAATATTCTATGCCGTTGATGCGTGGATTGAACTTTAAGCATATTTGTCAGCACAAAACGATCTATATTGGCCCCGATGATTTGATTGTTGCAGAGCGCGGGCCGAAGCCCAAATCAGTCTCTTCTTTTCCCGAACTGACCTGTCATTCCGTCGAGGATCTTGAAATCCTTAACAAACGCGAGATGCAGAACTATTCGGTGGCACCCGAAGATATCGCTATTTACAGAGATACAGTTATCCCCTACTGGAGAGGACGCAGCATGAGGGATAAGGCGTTTGAGCGTATGCCGGAGAAGTGGTTGGATCTCTACCAGGCGGGTGTCTTTACGGAATTTGGGGAGCAGCGCGCTTTGGGGCATACGGCGCTGGATGGGAAAATCTATGAAAAAGGTATGCTTGATTTTAAAAGAGAAATTGCAAAGGCGCGCGCAAGACTGAATTTTGAGACCGATCCCGAAGCCACAGCCAAGGATGATCAGCTTCAGGGCATGGATGTTTCCTGCGATGCCGCGATTATTTTTGCAGAGAGACACGCGGAATTAGCGGAAAAAATGGCCGCAACGGAGAAAAACCCTCAGCGTAAAGAAGAACTTCTCAAGATAGCTGAAGTTTGCCGTTGGGTTCCTGCCAATGCTCCACGCAATTTCTGGGAAGCCG
>JAGPAO010000048.1 GCA_018063805.1 Synergistaceae bacterium
GGGAATATCCGTAGCAAACACCTTGACTTTACCGCCGTAGGTATCACGGAGCAGTGTGCTGATGTCCTTTGCAAAGTTGGTACGATTATCTACCATAGTCAGCAGAATACCGTCTATTTGCAGCTTGGGGTTAATCTGCTTGCGTACCTTTTGAATGGTCTGTAAAAGCTGTTCTAAGCCCTTAGCAGGGAGATATTGAGCTTGTACAGGAATGATTACGCTATCTGCCGCCGCCAGTGCGTTGACGGTCAGCATACCGAGAGAGGGTTGCGTATCGAGCAGGATATATTGATAGTCCTTTTTCACGGTTTCAAGATACTGCTTCAAAATGGTTTCTCGGCTCATGGCATTGATGAGGGATACCTCCATGCCGGATAACTCAATGTTGGCAGGGAGCAAGTCCACACCCTCGGGGTGAGATAGGATACCTTCCTTGTGTGCAATGGGGCTATCGGTGATTACCTTGCCCATGACGGTCGCAAGGGTAGTGGGGATATTGTCGGGCTGTTGGTGTCCTAAACTGATTGACAGTGAGCCTTGTGGGTCACTATCCACGATTAAAACCTTTTTTCCCTCCTGTGCAAGCCCTATGCCTAAGTTGGCACAAGTCGTTGTTTTGCCTACACCGCCTTTCTGCATGGCGATGGCGATTACTTTTGCGTTCAAGTTTTTGTTCCTCCTTTCGATTTTGGGTATAAAAATAAGCCAACTTAAAGTTGACTTGTATATATAAAAAATTGCCCCTTATAAAATAAGAAGCAATTTTCATATCCATATTTAGTTTTGTATTACTTCAAAATAAGTTAGTGCGTCTTTAATAGCGTCTACTTGAATAGGAGTGGGGTGTTTTCTCGGCTGCTTTAGCGTTTCCACTGCATTTGGTGCATCATACATCGGTAAGTCTAAACCACGCTTTACTTCAGCGATGTATGCTGTGTGTACCTTAAAGCTGTATTTTTCAAGGATATACTCCTTTATCAGCTTGTAAGTTATTCTTTGTTTTGGCTTGTATGCATCCGCTTTTTCTACTATACTATTAAGAGGAATCATGCCAACGCTGTTTCCGAAGTCCACAGTTACGTTGATATAGCTGTCTGGAGCTTTGTGGGTCTTTGGTAATACCGTTGACCCGAGATGTGTTCACGAAAAGCCTCAATACGGCAGATGTCTTTCACGAAGTCATATTTGCCTAGATCCTGCGCGCTATGGTCTGTAAGAGAATACTGCTCGCCATTGACCACCGCACGGAACTTTGCCTTTTTGTATTTCAACTCTATCGGGTAAACATCGTTGCCGAGCCGTACCAGGATGTCAATGTGCTTTTGCGGATCGCCCGGCGAAGGATACTCAAGCCGTAAAGATGCATCGAGATATTGCTGCTGAAGCTCCCATGCTAAGGCAAATTGAAAATCAGCCTCAGAATGGAATATCGGCCTTTTATTTTTGAGTTGTTTCAAAACGGCATCTATATCCATTTTCGCACCTCACTGGTGATGTATTTTTCAGCATCCGGTATTATATACAAAAGTAACGCGATTGGACTATCATTCAGGATATCTCAAATCCTTTATCGTCAGCTCAATCTCTCCACAAGCAATACACCGACGGCAAGCAAGAATATTCCGATAGGAATGCAACAGCCGCCACAAGCTTCTGCATAAATATTTCTGTCTGTTTGAACTCGATTATTAAAATTAAATTGCCTCACGTCGCAATAAGAATTATCAATATAGCTCATTGTTTGTGGAATTAATCTATCTCCAATATTTTCAAATCTTTTACTAGGAAACTGCTCTCCTGATTCTATTGCTAATTTTTCGAATTCTTCCGCCTCCATGAAGCTCGTTTTAGACCGCACACGAGCAAAATCAGAACTCGAATGAGGTTTTAACGTAGCTAATGGAATTATAAAGCTTTCATCAGTATTTAACTGGACATCAGGCAAATCAATCCGAGTCATGAGTTGTTGAGGATGATGCGTTCTGAGATTTTTATCATAAACCATCTTTTTGCATTCAACATAACGAGGTTGACGACCAGTCTCATGGCGTACTTCAAGAAGAAGACCCCACACAGCATCTGTCTCCATGGAGACTTTTTCCCAGTAGGTGTAAACAGGATTATCCTTAATTACAAAATAATGATTCTTAGCTGGACCCAAGCAACTATCTTTTTCCTTTATAAAACGCATGAGTTGAGGAAAATCCAGATAAATCCAATACACAAATGCAGAAGAATCGATCCGTCTCCGCCATATCTTCCTCCATAGGAAAGAAATCAAAATAATAGCTAAATCTATAAGCTTGCTTATAACACTATTTATTAATACTCCCATACAATCTTTCCCCTCTAAATGCTCCAATCAAATCCATACCGTCCCCTCGAAAACAAGGCGAACTATCATGATGCTGCTTCTCTTCATACCCATGTTACATTCAGATTCCACCCGTACATGTGCCTCTGATTATAGGGATAGTATACATCTTAGAACGGCAAAGACGCGAAACAACGGCTCTCGTAACATAACGCTGTCGATGATTTTTAAGCTGGCACAGTCGACAGAAAAGAGATGGAAAAAGCTTAACGGGTACCGATCGCTCCCTGAAATTGTGAGGGATGTTTGCTTCAAGGACGGTATTCGAGAACAAGGTCAATCAACCACGAGCGCTGCCTAAGCTTTTCCCATACACCAGATTTGACAATAACTCCGTTTGCTTCTTGATAGCCATCAATTGGGGTGGATGCGGATAAACAGCACCCAATCAAAAAACCCGCTTTATCAGCGGGTTTTTTGATTGGGTTTGATTTCTTTGGACGTGGTTCTTTTTATAATTGGTGGAGGCGCGGAGAATCGAACTCCGGTCCAACAGGGGACCATCGAGGAAGCCCTACAAGCTTAGTCCTTGATTTGATTTCGGGTTGGAGACTCGCAAAGACACGATTCTCTTTCCCTAGCCTTCCTAGATCTCGGATGGGGCCCGGTCGGCAATGACCCTATCCATACCGTCTTAGTGACGCTCCGTCGGCACCCAACGGTCGAGGCCGCCGGGGAGCGTAGCTGACTTAAGCAGCTAGTGCGTAATCTTCGTTGACAACTATTGTTTTGGGACGATATTAACGAGGATACCCCAACCTCGGCCTGCTCTTCCTGACCTTCCAGCCTGCTGTCGAAACCAGTCGCCCCCTAATCTGTAGTGTTAGGGTTAGTCGTAATCTCCCTTGCCTTTTTCGCGCACTGCCCTGTTGATCTCTCGGTTGGCATCGCGTTCGGCAATGGAGTGCCTTTTGTCATGTTCCTGTTTTCCCTTGGCAAGAGCGAGTTCCACCTTAACTCGCTTGCCCTCCTTTATGTACATCCCAAGAGGAATGAGGGTAAACCCCTTCTCCCTCGTCTTGGCAAAAAGCCTCAAAATTTCCTTTTTTTTCGCCAACAACTTGCGAGGGCGAAGCGGATCCTTGTTGTAATAGCTGCCTTTATCATAGGGTGAAATGTGAACGTTCATCAGCCACAGCTCACCATGCTCTATTTTTGCGTAGCCGTCTTTTAAATTTACATGCCCCTCGCGGATTGATTTAATCTCCGTTCCGGACAAAACGATCCCCACTTCCAGAGATTCCTCTATGAAGTAGTCAAACCTCGCCTTTCGGTTGCGCGCCACATTGATGTCTAAAGCAACCATCATACTTCCCTCCAACTGCATTGTAGTGCATTGGTTCATGATAGTCAATAATAGTTTTTACGCATATTCATACCACGAACGATACTTAGGGCAAAAAAAAAAGACCCCGGAATTCCGGAATCTCCCCCTGTATAAATGGTCGGGGCGAGAAGATTCGAACTTCCGACCTCCTGGTCCCGAACCAGGCACGCTAACCAGACTGCGCTACGCCCCGAATGGCAGTGATTGTAACACTCGTCCACACTCAATGTCAAACAAATTTTAAAATAAACTGTGCTGCGGGTAGAGTTTTTCATATCTCAAGTGGTATAATGTCCACAGTTTCTGGGGGTTCGCCCATTTACGGGTGAATAAACTTTTTATTTTGCACGGGGAGGGATTTCTAGTGAAGATACTTACGCCACTGGCCGATAAATGCGTCCAGTGCGGTGCGTGTATGACGGCGTGTTCCAAGGCGTATTTTAAAGAGGACAGCGCAGATCTGGCGAGAATCCAAGTTAAGGATGTAACGGGATTGCCGGAGATCAATGTCTGCAGTCAGTGCGGAGGGTGCATCGCAGTATGTCCCACTCAAGCGCTTACGCGGGACAAAAACGGCGTGGTGCAGCTTTCCAAGGATAAATGCACCGGATGCCTGATGTGCGTTGGCTTTTGCCCCACTTCAAGCCTCTTTTTCAATTCAAATAAACAGCCGGAACCATTCAAATGTATTGCCTGCGGTCTTTGTGCCAAGGCATGCCCTGCAGGGGCACTTATCCTTATGAATCAACAATAACGGACGGAGGAGAATAAAAATCATGAAAGAAATGAAGCTCCTTGCCGAGTGGTCCTACTCGCCCGCAAAAATCACGCGCGGCTATTCCCGTGAGACGCTTTACGTCAACCTTGGGAACAAGGATGGCAAGTATGAATTTAAAACGCGCCCCGTATCGCAGCAGATGATCGACACGTTCATCGGCGGCCGTGGTTTTGGACTCAAGATCCTCTGGGACGGAGTCAAGCCCACCACCAAGTGGAATGACCCTGAAAACGAAATTGTCATTTCCGGCGGCCCCATCTGCGGCACCACGCAGTACCCCGGAGCGGGAAAGAGCTATTCCGTCTTCCTCTCCCCCCTAACAGAGCAAACCTACAGCAGCAATGCGGGTGGGTATTTCGGCCCCCTGCTTAAGTTTTCCGGCTTTGACGCCTTTGAGCTTCAGGGAAAAGCAGACCGCAAAGTCATCGTCTTTATCGACGGGGACAACTCAAAGGTTCAAATTTTTGAGTCCAACCTTGAAGGCCCTTTAAATGCGTACCCGGTGACGGAAGCGCTGCACGAGTACTTTGCAAAGGACGAGGAGGACAAACGCAACCTTTCCGTTGTTACAGCAGGTGAGGGCGCACTCCACAGCTATTGGGGATGCATGAATTTCAGCATGTACGATCTTCGCCGAAAAGCCCCCAAGCTGAAACAGGCCGGGCGCGGCGGCGGCGGAACCGTTCTGTGCGATAAGGGCGTTGTGGCTCTCGTCGTCAAAAAATCGAAGGTCACCGGCATCACCAATGATCCCGCAGATTTGGATACGCTTCAGAAAGTGGGAGTCAAACTCCACAAAGAGGTCCACGCGCTGGATGATTCCCAGTGCAAAATGCGCCGCATCGGGACAGCGCACCTGAATGAGGTCATGAATGATTACGACCTCCTTCCCGTCAACAACTATAAATACGGACGCCATATGGACATCGGAGAAATCGAGGGAGAGGAATACCGCAAGCTCTTCACTCAGGGAATGCCGGATGGCTGCTGGTACGGGTGCTCCATGGCATGCGCCAAGGCTGCGGACGATTTCGAGCTGACAACCGGTCCCTGTAAGGGACAAAAGGTCATCGTCGACGGCCCCGAGTACGAAACCGCTGCAGGTATGGGTACCAACGTCGGCGTTTTTGATCCGCGTTGGACCATTGAGGCTAACTTTTACGCTGACCACTACGGACTGGATACGATCTCCCTTGGAACGGGTTTTGCGTTCGTCTGCGAGTGCTTTGAGTTGGGCTTGATCAATATCAAAGATACAAACGGACTGGAGCTGAAATTTGGTGCCAAGGGGCCCTTGTTGGAGCTGCTTCACCGCATGGCTGCCGGAACGGATGAATTTGCGAATATCGTCGGCAAGGGCACGCGTAAAATGAAAGCCCTCTTTGCCGAAAAATACGGCGCAGATCCCAAAATCATGGAGGATATCGCCATGGAGGGACAGGGCATCGAGGCTTCGGAATACCGTTGCCAGGAATCCATTGCCCAGTGGGGCGGGTACTTCCTCACCCTGAAGGGGCCGCAGCACGATGAAGCATGGCTGATCTTCATGGACATGGTGAACAAACAACTCCCGACCTTTGAGGATAAAGCCGAGGCTCTGTACTACTTCCCCAATTTCCGCCTTTGGTTCTCCCTCGTCGGGCTGTGCAAACTGCCGTGGAACGACGTGGAGCCGGCGGATAACCACATTCGCTATAAGGGGATTGAAGCCGCAAAAGTTCCCGAACACGTCCAGAACTACGTGGACATCTACAACGCCGTGACAGGCTCCAATATCACTAAAGAGGACATCATCACCCAATCGGAGCGCGTGTACAACTTTGAACGCATCTTCAACCTCCGCATGGGTAAGGGAGAACGCATCCACCACAACGCACCCAATCGAGGCCTGGGCCCCGTGTTTGCAGATGAGTGGAACGCGCGCCCCGATTACTTCGACGGGAAATTGAAAGAAGCGGGGATTGCCATCGACGGCCTTTCTGTCGAGGAAAAGATCGCAAAACTACAGACATTCCGCCGCGGTCAGTGGGAAAAACTCGTGGATGCCGTCTATGCGCGCCGCGGATGGAACCGCAACGGAATCCCCACGATGGAAACGGTCAAACGTTTGGGAATCGACACTCCGGAAGTGGTTGAGCTGTTAAAGCAACACCTCAAACCGGAGGATGACTGGAAGTAGTCATTAAAGCTCAAAGGGGGCGAAGACAATGATCAGCGTGAACGGAGAAAGTATGGATTGGAGCGAGGGGATGACGATTCAAGACATTCTCGACCGCCGAAATTATACCTTCCGAATGCTCTCCGTCTGGGTCAACGATACCCCGGTGCATAAAGAGCGGTTTCAAACGACCACAGTAAAGGATAATGCGGTTGTACAGGTTATCCACATGATCAGCGGCGGTTAAAAAGCCGCCGGCAGAGCAGAAATCAAAATAAAAAGGAGAGGGGGATTCCCCTCTCCTTTTTATTTTTCGGTCTGAGGCGGGCTCGGCGGGCGCCCCTTTTCATTCTTCCAAAGAAGCCGCTGCCCTCTCTCTGCCGGTTCCTCCCAGGGAATAGCAGACCATCCCCAAGGGGTTACCAGAATAAAATTAAGCTCGATTCCCTGGGCACGAAGTGCGTAGATGTGCGGCGTATACAGCGCTACATCCCCGATGACCCATGTATCGGAAATCAACCAAACGCGTTTGCAGGTATCCCGCGCAAAAAGAGCCGCATGATCGACAAGCATCCGAAAGGCATCATCCAAGATAATCGAACCGACACTGAAAACAATGACATCCTCGTGTCCGGAAAGTTCTCGCATTGCGGGGATTGCGTCCGCATACGGCGCTACCCACTCCATCCGACAAAACAAATGCTCCAAATCCACCTGTAGCTGGCGATCCGATACCAATCCCGATTCATCCGATTCTTGTAAGAAATCACCTGATATTGCTGACCCGAGCCAAACCTGCACTTCGCGGGCTACTTCCTCTATAAACGCGGGTGTTGTCTCTCCTTGAATCGACTGAAGGAGATCCCCCACAACCCATTTTCTGCTGTCATCCTCGCGGTGTGGATCTGTCATCTTGTACCCTCCTGATTTTTATTGCAACGAATACGATATGAGCATAACACAATTTCCGCAATGCAGCTCAAAGATGGAATACATTTAGCTTCTTATTCCGTATAATAAGCATAATTGAAATGGAGGTGCCTATGTGTGATGCAGATCCGCCCCAATCATTATCCCGAACATTTCATCCGCTATCTGGGAACAGCAGGCACTCGTTTTGTAATGTTATCACAAGAACGCGCATCGGGCGGGATCTGGTTTTCCTACGGCGGGGTTAACGGTGTTATTGATCCGGGGCCGGGGAGCTTGGTTCAAATTTGCAATGCCGTACCGACTCTGGATGCGATGGACTTAGACGCTCTTCTCTTAACCCATCGCCACATAGACCACAGCACAGACATGAATGTGCTCTGCGAGGCGATGACGAATGCCGGTCACTGCAAACGAGGGACGGTACTCGTCCCTTTGGATGCACGCAAAACATCCAATCCCATTCTCTACCGATATATCTCCAAAATGGTTCAGCGTTACACAACCGTAAAAGACGGAATACGGATCTCCATCGGCAAACAAGTTTGCGTCGAACCGATACTGCACCTACACCATGGCGTAGATTGTTTCGGATTCATCTTCAGAAGCCCCGGCCTTCCGACCTGGGGAATCATCAGCGATACCTTCCCTCTTTCTCA
The DNA here is from genome assembly GCA_018063805.1 of Synergistaceae bacterium. Classification (GTDB taxonomy): domain Bacteria; phylum Synergistota; class Synergistia; order Synergistales; family Synergistaceae; genus JAGPAO01. The sequence continues at coordinate 8,227 of JAGPAO010000048.1, forward strand.
TTTGCCCGATCGATACCGCGAATGCGAAATGATTTCTGTCAATACAACCATGCCCCTGCCGCGAAATAAGCTGCAGCATTTTTCCGTATCGGACGTGGAATCACTTTTGGGGAGGATTGCACCCAAATTACTCATTTTAACCCATTTAGGACGCGGAATTCTCAGTTTAGGGGCAGAGACGATAGCGCAAGAACTCTGCACCTCCCGAACACAGGCTATAGCGGCTACGGATGGAATGGTGATCGATTTGAAAAAGTTATCGTTTTCATAAAGAATCCATGAATAGAGGGCTTTATATGGTAACATATCCATAAGGGATTTGAAGGAGGTATGACCGTGACGACAGCGGATGAAATGCAAGCACTTGCGGTGCAAGCTCTTGAAATGCACAAAAAAGTAAGGGGAAAAGTTAAAATATACCCAAACTTTAATATTCGTAATGAAGATGACTTATCTCTTGTCTATGTTCCGGGTACAGCGCCCGTCTGTCGGGCCATCGAAAAAGACCGCAATCTTACTTATGAGTACACGGGGCGCGGAAATCGAATGGCCGTGGTCTGTGACGGCAGTGCCGTGCACGGAATGGGAAATATCGGCCCTTATGCAGCGCTTCCTATGGTTGAGGGAAAATGTCTTGTACTCAAACAGTACGGCGATATCAACGCGATTCCCATCGCAGTTGATACCCATTCCTTCGAGGAAGTCATCGCCCTCTGCCGAATGCTCGTCCCCACTATGGGTGCCATCAACATCGAAAATATTTCAAGCCCCAACACCTTCTCCGTCATTCGAAAATTGGACGGTGAGTTGGATATTCCCATCCTCTGCGATGACCAACAGGGCAGCGCCGTCGTTGTTTTGGCAGCGCTGCAAAATGCGCTGACACTGACGGGAAAAAATATTGACGAGATAAAAATCGTCATTATCGGATCGGGCGCTTCAGGCTCCGCAACGGCGGAGCTCCTTTTGACAGCCGGAGTTCAAAACCTCGTTCTTGTCAATGCCACAGGTATTTTATCCGAATCCAACCCCAATATGGATCCCGTGGAAACCGTTCTTGCCGGAAAAACCAACCCGGAGAGATTGCGCGGGGGGCTAAACGAAGCCCTTGCCGGAGCTGACGTGTTGATCGGGCTCTCTGTAGGCAACATCGTTACGGAAGAACACATTAAAAAAATGGGGTCTAAACCCGTTGTCTTTGCAATGGCAATGCCGACCCCGGAGATAGAGAGAGAACGGGCTTTGACAGCAGGTGCCTATATTTACGCATCAGGGAACGCCAAAGAACCCAATTCGTTGATGAATATTCAGGCTTTTCCCGGCATGGCACGCGGGGCCATGGATATCCAAGCCAAGAGGTTCACCGATAATATGGCACTGGCAGCAGCCAATGCGCTCTCCTCTGTCGTGGATAAAAGAAGGTTAACACCGGAACATATGTTCCCCGGATTTTTCGGCAACGCAACCACACCGGGCATCGCAGAGGCCGTAGCTCAAGCTGCAATTGCCGATGGCGTAGCCAAAACACACTTGGATCCCGGTGAAGTGTACAGTCATTGTTGGAACCGTTTGTACGGACGCGTCAATCATATCTAACTTATAGGAGATGAGCAGGAAATGAACTACAGAGTCCCGAACACACGAATGGCATCCATTCCCCTTGCGGGAGGCATCCGCGAAATCCTCGCCAAGGCGGAGAGCATGGAGAGAGAAGGCCGTAACATCATCCACATGGAAATAGGCCGACCCGATTTTGACTCCCCTGCATGCGCCAAAAAAGCCGTCATTAAAGCGATTGAGAGCGGGGATGTCCACTACACGGACATGGCCGGAACCTACGATTTGCGGTTGGCCGTTGCTGAAAAATTCAAACGCGATGCGGGGTTGGATATAGACCCCAACAAAGAGGTTATCATCACCGCCGGTGCGATGGAAGCCCTCCTCATTTCCTTCCTCTCTATTCTTGAGCCGGGAGACGAGGTCATTATTCCGACACCGTTCTTTGCCGCCTATACGGACCAACTGGCAATCAGCAATGCCGTGGTCAAACCCGTCCCCTGCAGCATGGAGAATGGATTCCGCCTGCAAGTTGCCGATTTAAAGGCAGCAATCACCCCAAAGACACGAATCCTTCTGTTGAACACACCCAACAACCCGGCAGGAGCATCTCTTACCCGCAGCGACCTGGAGGGAATTGCAGCTATTGCCATTGAACATGATTTGCTCGTCATTTCCGATGAGTGCTACGAAAAATTTGCATACGACAGCGAGCACGTCAGCATGGCTTCTCTCCCCAACATGAGAGAGCGCACGATCACCGTCAGTGCCGCGTCCAAGACGTTCTCCATGACGGGATGGCGTATTGGATGGACCGTAATGCCTGAGCAGCTTCGCCGCTACGCGCTTAAGTGCCACCAAAACGTTTCTACCTGCGCTAATTCCTTTGCTCAGGCCGGAGTGGCAGAGGCATTGCGCCATGCATGGGGCGATGTGGATTACATGGTGGGCGAGTATAAAAAACGCAGGGATCTCATTTTCAGCCGTCTTTCCAAGATCGACGGATTTGAAATCCTGCGTCCGGACGGGGCCTTCTACGCCTTCCCGCGCATCAAAAAACTGGGCATGACGTCTATGGAGCTGTGCACGTATCTTCTGGAAGAAGCGGGCGTTTCCACTGTTCCGGGACAGGCCTTTGGAATGGAAGACGGCTACATGCGCATCGCTTACTGCCGCCCCGAATCGGAAATCAGCGAGGCTATGGACCGAATCGCCGCAGCCGTTGCGAAATTAAACAGATAATCAATGGAATACGGAGAAGCTCCGGCGCATATCCTTGACGCCCACTTTGATCTGCTGTTAAACGTGCGCGAGGCACGCGCTCAGGGAGAAACGCACGTACTGGAACGGAAATTTTTGCCCGGATTTCGTGCCGCAGGGATTCAAGTTCAGATTTGTTCGCTCTTTATCCGGGATATGTACTACCCGGAGATGGCGACGAGAAACGCCCTGGATCAGATATCTTATCTTTATGAGGATCTGGAGGAGTGCGGGCATTCTTTTGCCCTCTGTACGAACACAGAGCAAATTGACCGGGCTGTTTTAGAGGGAAAAATCGCTCTGCTGCTCTCCCTGGAAGGGGCGGAACCTCTCGGCCAAGACCTTGCATTGCTGCGCGTGTTTTACGAGTTGGGCGTTCGCCTATTGGGAATAGTTTGGAGCCGAAGGAATCACGCCGGAGACGGTGCGTTTTTTGCCGCTCGCAGAGAGGGACAAAAAGGCGGACTGACGGACTTTGGCGTCGCCCTTGTTGCAAGGGCTCAAAAGTTGGGAATGGTATTGGACGCCAGCCATCTGAACGATGAGGGCTTTGCAGATTTGGTGCAGTTCTCTGAGGGGCCGTTTATTGCCTCTCACTCCAACTGCAGAGCTCTGGCTCCTTCAATGCGGAACTTGACGGATGAGCAGATCCGCATCATCGCAAAGAGAGACGGCGTCATTGGTCTCAACGGATTCGGCGGTTTTGTCGGAGCTGCAACGAACCACCCGACGCTAAGCGACCTGCTCCGCCATACGCATCATATCGTTCAATTAGTGGGAGCGGATTATGCCGGACTGGGATTGGATTTATGCGATACGCTGAACCTCACCGTTTCGGAGGAAACCCCGGATCAGCGGGATGTCATCCAGGACATGGAGGGAATCGCCGAATTAATCCAGCTTATTCGCAGAGATTTTGAACCCTCTGTAGCGGAGAAAATTCTGGGGAAAAACTTTTACCGAGTGCTCAAAACCGTTCTGGGATAGACAACCGCACAGAGCACGGCCGAGAGTATGAATCTCTTTGCCGTGCTCTGTTTTTGTCAGATAACGCGGATATACATATAAGGCGAAACGGCGGCGCTCATCATCTCCGCATAATGGAGGTGAAACTCCACCACATCCCCGTAATGAAACACCCGCGTTGCGTCTTCCACATCCAAGATTAAATGATCGCTGGAAGCGGTTACAATCTCCACTCCGGAATCAATGGGAATCAACCCCTCGATAGAAATATCCTGCTTGCCAATCCCCAGGAGCACTCTTTTACGAATACCCCTATCCTCAAAAACCACCACATGCCCCATGGCATCCGCTCCAATTTTCCCGTCCGGTTTGCTCGGTTTGCAGCGCACTTCCACCACCTGAGCCGCAATACGCACGCTATCGCGATGCAGCGGAGGCAGCGTTCTCATGCGGGCGGAGTCGATCCCCAGAAACATCGCCTCCCCCACCCGAAAGTGATTGATCCCCTTGGGAACAAGCCCCTGCTCGAATAACTTCAAACAACACGTACCGCCGCAGGAGATAATCTCTAAAGGGTAACCGATCTCCCGCTGCACCTCATCGCGATAGGCAACCATTGCTTCCAGTTTCTCTCGGCTGGGGAGCACGCCACTGGCACAGGCAAAATTAGCCCCGACGCCCAAAACGCGAACCCCGCCCTTTAATTGCCGGAGCTTTCGCGCCGCATCCTTTAATTCACCGGGGCAAAACCCCTCCCGCAAATCCCCCATATCGATCATCAGGATCACCCCGTGCTGACACCCGTGAGAGAGACAGATGGCATCCAGCATAAACAATGCGTCCATATCCGATGCAAGGGAAATATCCGCGTAAAGGGGAAGCTCCTCTAATTCCGAAAGCATGGGGATGCGGATCAGCATCATGGGGGCGGTGATTCCGTCCGCCCTCATACGCTTCAAATTTGCCAGTCGGCTGTCTGCAATCCCTTCCGCACCGGCCTCCAAAAAGACACGCGCAACCTCCGGATGACCCGCAAGCCCCTTAGTAACCCCCC
>JAGPAO010000177.1 GCA_018063805.1 Synergistaceae bacterium
TCATTCGCGGCTAATCCTGAACGGAAGGAGTGAACAGGATGGAATTTGTTAATATGACCATTGACGGACAGAATGTGTCCGTGCCAAAGAATTATACGGTTCTGCAAGCCGCCAGAATGGTGGGCGTGCGTATTCCCCAGCTCTGCTATCATCCGGAACTGAAGGTTGAAGGTTCGTGCCGGGTTTGTCTGGTAGAAGTAGAGGGGGCCCGCTCGCTTGTGGCTTCCTGCGTGTACCCGGTAGCTGAGGGGATGAAAGTCCGCACCAACACGGCGAGTGTTCGCGAGACGCGCAAGATGGTTGTGGAGCTGCTCTTGGCGAATCATCCGGAGGACTGTCTTTCCTGCCAGAAAAACAACGACTGTGAGTTGCAGACCATCGCTGCGGATTTAGGTATTCGCGAAGTTCGCTTTAAGGGGGAGAAACGAGCGCCCCATATGGATACGAGCAATCCCTCCTTGGAGAGAGATGCTCAGAAATGTATCCTCTGTACCCGTTGCGTGCGTGCCTGCTCCGAGCGACAGGGGCTTGATATCTACGCCTCAACGCACCGAGGATTTAAAACCTTGGTAGAGCCTGCGTTTGGCCTGGATCTTGCCGATGTCGCCTGCACATACTGCGGTCAGTGTGCCGCTGTCTGTCCCACTGCTTCCATTGTGGAGAAGGATGACACGCAGTTGGTGTGGGATGCCCTGGCTGATCCCACAAAGCATGTGATCGTTCAGACCGCACCCTCTGTGCGCGTTGCTCTGGGGGAGCCCTTTGGCCTCAAACCGGGCAACGTGGTTACCGGAAAAATGGTCGCCGCACTGCGCCGCCTCGGTTTTGACCGCGTTTTTGACACGGATTTTTCTGCGGATTTGACCATCATGGAAGAGGGGCACGAGCTTCTCGATCGCCTGAAGAACAAAGGCGTGTTGCCGATGATCACCTCCTGCTCCCCCGGATGGATCAACTTTATCGAAGTTCTCTACCCGGAACTTTTGCCGCACTTGTCGACCGCAAAATCACCGCAGGGAATGTTTGGGGCGATGGTGAAGACCTACTATCCCGAGAAAATGGGGATCGACCCCAAGTCCATTTTCAGCGTCTCCGTCATGCCGTGTACGGCGAAAAAAGCGGAGGCCAAGCGTCCGCAGCTGTGCGGCGACAGCGGCTGCCCTGATGTCGATGTGGTCATCACAACGCGCGAACTGGCCCGAATGATCAAAGAGGCCGGGCTTGATTTCGTCAACCTGCCGGAGGAAAAATACGATGATCCGATGGGTATCTCCAGCGGAGCCGGGCTGATTTTCGGCTCCACAGGCGGCGTTATGGAGGCGGCTTTGCGTACCGTTTTTGAATTGGTTACGGGAAGGGAACTTCCGGGAGTGGACTTCAAGGACGTTCGCGGGCTTGAGGGCCTAAAGGAAGCAACCATTGATCTTGACGGAACAAAGGTCAAAATTGCCGTTTGCCACACCTTGATGCAGGCTCGCGAAATGATGGAGCGGGTCAAGGCGGGGACTGCCGACTACCACTTTATAGAGGTAATGGCTTGCCCCGGCGGTTGCATCAGCGGCGGCGGGCAACCGCAGCCCATCAACGAAGAGATCCGCAAACAGCGAATGGGCGCGATGTACGAAGCGGATGCCAAGATGGTTCTCCGTAAATCGCACGAAAACCCGGCGATCAAAGAGCTGTATGATTCATGGCTCGGCAAGCCCCTGGGGGAAAAAGCGCATCATCTTCTGCACACCCACTTTGGGGAGCAAAAGGGCCGTTTGAAGTAGAAAAACGTTTCATGCACTAAAAGTGATACAAAATCGCGAGCGGATGAGGGCATTCCTTCACCCGCTCGCGATTTTTCGTGCTCATTTGAATATCAATCCCGAAAATCGAGCAAGCTGGTATTTGACATACCTTCGTGAAGGTATGTATAATGCCCTTGCTTCTATTTTTTTATTATAGGCAACGGAGGTGTGTCCGTGGCGCGAAGAATTAGAGAAGAGGCATTGGTAACGAGGGAAAAACTGCTTGAATCGGCTCTTGATATTATGAGCGCAAAACCTTTTGCGACTGTGTCGATGAACGAAATAGCGGAAAAAGTGGGGCTATCAAAGGGCGCTGTCTACTGGCATTTTAAGAATAAAAATGATGTCCTTATTACGTTGATTGAGAGCTTGGGTCTTTATATAGAAGAAGAAATGGAAAAGGATAGCCGGAATTTGGCGACGTTTGATGATATACGCCTTTACTTCAAAAAGAGAATGGAGAAGAGCCTGCATTTAGATCCTCGTTTTAAAAAATTGAGTATGCTGATGGAGCGCAGGCAAGAGTGGTCGGAGGACGTTCGCGAAAAAGTCATGGCTATTTTGTCGGGTACTTTGAATAACGAGCGCGTGATGTTGGAAAACCTGATCATCAAATCTCAAAAAGAGGGAACGATCAGAGGCGATATTTCTTCTGAGGAGTTATCCTCCTTGTTTGGGGCTATTTTTCACGGTCTTTTTATTGTTCAAATCAAAGAACTACATCCACTGAATTTTACAAAGTATACGGATTTCATATTCGATGCCTTTGCAAAAGAGTTAAAACCAGAGACGCAGAAGGAGAAGGTGCTTTAAAAAATGGAATTACCGGAAAAGAAGAATGTTGGGATGGATAGCCGGCCGAAATCAAGTTTGGCCGGATGGATTGTTTTTTTGTTGATTATTGCCGCTGCGGCTTTCTTTAGCAGATCTTACTGGATGGGAGGTGCGCCCGGCGGAGCCAAGGGGCCGCAGGCGCAGGGATTCCCCCCCAAACAAGCCCCCTCTGTGGTGCTGCATGTCGTTGAAAACGCTGATTTAGCGGGGAGCAGTGAATATCTGGGGCGAGTGGAATCCATCCAGACCGTTTTGCTGAAACCGCAGGTACCTGCTGAAATCGCTCAGGTTCATTTTAAAGAGGGCTCCATTGTTAAAGCGGGGCAGCTGTTGTTTTCGCTGGATAATAAACAATACGCGGCGACGGTTGCGTTGCGGCGGGCGGAGCTTGACAAGGCAACGGCCAATTATGAAAGGGCGTCCAAGTATTACGCGCGCCTCAAGGCTGCGGATGCGGGCAGTGTGTCCGCTGCGGATATAGACTTGGCGCAAAGCGACGTTTTGCAGGGAAAAGCTTTAGTGGAACAGGCAAAAGCCTCCCTCCAAATGGCACAGATAGATTTGGGGTACACCAAAATCACGGCTCCCATTACGGGGCAGATCGGACAGGCTTTTTTCACGAAGGGAAACTACGTCACCCCCGCAGGAGGCCCTCTTGCGAAAATTGTCCAAATCGATCCGGTACGGGTGGGTTTTGCACTGCCGGATAAGGATTATCTGCAGCAGATGAAGCTGTTTAGGGCTTCCTCAAATGCCGTGTATAACGCTACGATTCGCCTCGCCAACGGGGAGCTTTACCCCTTTAAAGGGCAACGCGATTTCGAGGATAATACCATTGATGATAAAACAGGCACGATTATGATGCATCTTCGCTTTAAAAACAGCGAGGGGCTCCTTGTCCCCGGTGCCATGGTGCGAGTCGGTACCAAGGCGGTGAAAACCCACATCGCCGCAGTCATTCCGCAAGAGGCTATTTTAACGGATACGCAGGGTGATTATGTCTATGTAGTCGATGGGAAGAATATCACTCACCAGCGCCGAGTGAAGCTGGGGATGGAGATCGGTACGATGCGGGAGGTGACTCACGGACTCAGCGCCGGGGAAAAAATCATCGCTCAAGGGCTGCAGTCGGTATATCCGGAAATAGAAGTAAAGCCGGCTCCTCTGCATCGGGCAAATGAAGCCAAAACACCCGCAGAGCAAGCGATGGAATCCGTAAATGATCTGCACGTGTTGTCACCGGATTCCAGTGCCGATAAACAGGAATCCGCAGAAGGGAAAAATTAGCGATGTTTTCAAAGTTTTTTATAAATCGCCCGAGATTTGCGATCGTTATTGCTCTTGTTCTGATGATCGCGGGGGTGATTTCTGCGTATAATTTGCCGGTAAAGCAGTATCCCAATGTGTCTCCCCCGCAGGTTCAGGTGCATGCCACCTATCC
>JAGPAO010000049.1:0-9278 GCA_018063805.1 Synergistaceae bacterium
GAGCAGGCTTGTGCGAGCGCAAATGCGTGGGTGCGTACGAGCGGGTGTGCAGCTATCTTTGCCAACGGCTCAGCCGCCCCGATTTCCAGAAAGGCCCCGTTCTCGCTCAAGGATATCCCTTGCATTTCTTCGATCTCAAGGATGTTGATGCAACAGGGGGTTGGGGTTGTGCGGTTTCGCTGGGTGATCGTCCAATCTGTAGCTCCCGCAACAAACTCGACGTTTCCTTCCTGTTTTTTTATAATTTCATCCGTTTCGGCAAGTGATCGTGGAGAAAATAGGCCGCTGTTCATGACCGGAGTTCCTTTTGGGATGCCATTTGAACGGCCTTGACGATAGGGGCATAACCAGTGCAACGGCAGATATTTCCTGCCAGTGCTTTTTTGATTTCTTCTTCCGTCGGGGATGGATTTTTGATGAGCAATGCCTTGGCGGCCATCAGCATTCCCGGGGTGCAGAAGCCGCATTGGATTGCGTCGCAGGTTAAAAAAGCTTGTTGGAGAGCATCTAATCCCCCGTTTTTTTCAAGTCCCTCTACGGTGAGCACCCGCTTACCGTTTGCCTGAAAGGCGGGTACGATGCAGGAACAGACGGGTTCATCATCCAAAAGCACGGTGCATGCCCCGCACTCCCCCTCGGAGCAGCCCTCTTTTACTCCTTTTAAGCCAAATGTATCACGAAGCAGATCAATCAAGCGTATGGAATGATCAACCGTGCATTTTTTAGTCATTCCGTTAATGTTCAGTTCTATTTCCACATCGTCACACCCTTTATTCGGAGATCTTTTTACTATTATCCACTGATATTATCCACGGGATCGCAAAAAAATCGCAAAATGTGCCGATGGGCTTGTTTTTTAATGGTTATCCTCCCTTGTCTTTTCCTTTGCTGAGCCGATAAGAACGTTAATAAAATGGAGCTGGGGTATGTTTTCGCAAATAATTTTAATGACAACAGTGATGGGGACGGCTAAAAGAGCGCCGGAAAAACCCCAGATCAATCCCCAAAAAAGGAGGGAAATGAGGATGACGATTGGATTTAGATCGAGCGCATCCCCCATTATCTTTGGGGTGATAATGTTACCGATAATAAACTGAATGGTAAGGAGCGAGAAAAGGATAATAACAGAAGGAACCCAATTGGGATAAAACTGCACCAGCGCGATGAGTATCGGCGGAATGGAGGCGAGTATAGAGCCGATTGTGGGGATAAAATTGAGGAAAAACGCCAGCACACCCCAAGTGAGTGCGAAGTCGATGTTGAGGAAGCGTAACGCAAGCCAGACGCATGTCCCTGTAACAAAGCTGATGATGGCCAGCGTTTGGAGATATCTTGATATTTGGTAGACGATCTTATTGCCTATCTCTTTTATTTTGCTCGCATTCCCTCCCCTAAACGCCATATTCAGCCTGTTTTCAATATGCGGGTATTCCAACAGCATGAAAATGAGAAACACCGTGATCATAAGCAAGTCGCCAAACCAATGAAGAAAGAAGCCTGTCATTCCTGATACATGTCGGCCTACAGTGTTGTGCCAATTGAACGTTGCTAAAAAATCCTTAGGCATGTTGGTTTTGACTAAGATGGACTGACCGATATAAAGGAGCCTGTTGTAGTATTCCGGTAAAATTTCCATTGTGCCCTGTAGCCTTGCGTTCAGAAATATTCCCAGCGGAAAGCATACGGCAATGAACCCGATCAGCACTCCTAATACCATGATTGCGGGGGGTAGCTTGTACTTAATCCCCAGCTTCATTACGGGAGAGAGGAGGAGGGAGAGCAAGAACGCCAACATGAAAGGTATGGCCACTTGTGCGGCTTTGCTGAGGACGAAGCCGATTGCGATTACTGTGATAATGACGACGCCGGATTCAATAACGCTGTAATTCTTCTGATTCATCTTGCTCACTCACCTTCTTCTTTTTGTAAAACATACCGCTCTATTATGCCTCTTTTTTGTGTGTCGCCTATTGATTATAGCAAGAGTGGTGAGGTATTTGAGAGAGAAGGTGAGGGTTGGCAAAACGTTGCTGGGGAATTGCGTGAGGGGATGAGCCGCATCGCGTTATCCCCCGCTCGTCGTCTCTTGATGATTGAAGGGTGCCTCTTACATCGCCAAAGCGTCCAGGCGAATGCGGATCACTACTTTTTTGATGGGCTCTGATTCTCCGAGGTTCACATACGGCTGGTGTCCGTCCTCCGGAAAGAAGAGCGCAAAACTTTTCCCCGTTTGGCAGTGCATCAGCACGTCATGTTCCCCATCATAGAGCTGCACATCAGTCTGTGCGTTGTATTCTCCCTTGGGTGTCAATTTGGCGGCGGGGCAATACCCCACGTACTCGAGTCCTCTGAGGGTGACTTGCAGGTCCGCATGCTTCAGGTGTGTTTCAAAGGGGGCTTTCTCCTTGGGTTGTGTGGTGGGTTCTTGGATGAGCGCGAAAACCTTGTCCCCGTCGATGGGGTAGCGCCCCGGTGCGAATGTAACCAGGTCATTGCCCCGGATAAATTCTACGGCTTTTTGGATCCCCTCTCCCAGGCAGTAGTAGCGTTCTGCATCGCTAAGCATGGCACGAATCATCCTTATTTTCCTCCTTGTTGAGCTATTTCGTTCATTTAGTGCGAGCTTGTGCAGAGGGTAACATATCCCCCCGAGAGGAGTCAAATTGAATAGGGGATGTTTGGGCATGTTTTTTGAAAGCATTCCCCTCTTTCCTTGCCCATGCTTGCCCATAGATTTAATCTTTTGTTGCGGTGGTCGCCCTTTTTTTTATGGAAATACTTATCCTCTTGACATATTATTCCTCATCTTTATAATTATGGAAATGATTCCGCAATACAAAAATTTGTTCCAAAATGTGAAATAAATTGGAGGTAATGATTATGGGTTATCCGAACGGAAATCTTACGTCGCGCGCAGTCATTAAGCCGGGAATCTACACGGTTATCCCCCCCGAGGGGCGTGTAAAAAACGTGATCCCTAATTTTGAGGGGTGTGCTACGACGATTCTTGCGTCTCCTAAGTACGGAGCCAGTTTTGTTTTTTATGTTTCCACTCTCGCTCCCGGCGCAAAAACCACTAGCACTTGGTGTGCAGAGGAACTTATTGAGAGCTTCATCTACTACATGGATGGAGAGGGCGATTTGACCGTCAAGGTTGGTTCGGAGGAAAAAATCCTCAAACAGGGTGGATTTGCATTTGCCCCCGCCGGAGTAGGCATTGATTTTTGTAATAAATCGGGCGGGACGATGCGCGTCCTTCTTTATAAGCAGCGCTACACTCCTCTGAATGGACACAAAGCTCACACCGTTTGGGGCAATACCAACGACATAAAGGAAAATATTTACGACGGAATGGAAAACGTCTTCCTTCAGGATCTTCTCCCCACGGATGATCTCGGATTTGACATGAATTTCCATATCCTCAGCTTTGATCCTGCGGGCAGTCATCCCTTTGTCGAAACCCACGTTCAGGAGCATGGAGCCTACGTTCTTTCGGGACAGGGAGTCTACATGCTGGGCGAGGATTATGTCCAGGTTCAAAAAGAGGATTTCATCTGGTTTGGTCCCTTTACGCAGCAGGCTGTTTATGCAACGGGGCGGGAGCGTCTGTCTTATATTTACTCGAAGGATTTCAACAGAGACGTTGAGATTTAAGCTGTAATCTCTCTTACCATTTTTTTATTAAAAAATAAAAAGTCGAGGTGCTATGGGATGGCGTTAGAGAAAAGTATCAATCCTGTCGTCATTGGGGATAAGCTTGAAGCCACAGGACTAAAGGGGCGGAATTTCGAGTTTATCACCGATTATTCACGATGCCAGCTTCAGAATTTGATGGAAGCCGGAGAAATGATGGAGCCGTACTGGAGATCAGGCAATAACTTGATGGCAGGGAAAGTGCTCGCCACTCTCTTTTTTCAGCCCAGTACGCGTACGCGTTTCAGCACGGAGGTTGCCATGCAGCGGATGGGGGGAACGGTTCTTTCTGAATCCAATCCCACAAGCAATTCCTCCACAGCTAAGGGAGAGAGTCTTTCCGACTATCTCCGCACCGTTTCCAACTACGCGGATATCATCGCGTTGCGCCACCCCAACGATGAAGAGGTTTTCCCCGCGCTTGCAGGTGCCAAGGTTCCTGTTATCAGTTGCGGTTGGGGCAATGTCACGCACCCGACGCAGGGGCTTTTGGATATCTACACCATCTACCGTGTGTTGGGGGAGTTTGAGGGTAAAAAAATTATGATCGCCTCCTCCGATCTCTCAAGAGCTCGCAGCGGGCACTCCTTTGCGCTTGGCCTGGCAACGATGGGTGCGGAGTTGGTTTACGTCGGCACAAGTGAAAACCCAATTCCCGGCGTGATCATGGATAAAATCAAAGCCACAGGTGCTAAGGTTTCCGTACACAACGATTTGAGCAATGAGCAGTTTATGGATTGTATGGCGGGTGTGGATGCTTGTTATCTTCCAGGCTGCAGCGTTCCAAAGGATGATCCCGCTGCACGGGCTGCTTTTATGGATAAGATCAAGCCCTTCTATATCACGCTGGAAGGATTGCAGAAAATCAAACAGAAGACGGGCAAGGCCGTGGGAATTATGCACTCTCTGCCGCGCAATGAAGTCGAGTTTGACTACGCGATTGACGACAGTGAATTCCAGCTCTATTTCCGCCAAATGGCGTTCAGCGTTCCCATTCGGATGGCTCTGATTGCCGGAATGGTCGGCGTATAAGAGGTAAGACATCAGCTATAAAAAGGGAATCTTCTCGGTGTTACGGCACGGAAGGTTCCCTTTTTTTTCTCTTAACTCGTAAGGGGATGAGACTATGTATGATTTGCTGGTTTCTGGTGGGAAAATAGTCGCTCGCGATCGCGTTTATTGTGCGGATATAGCTGTGAGCGGAGGGAAAATAGCCGCTATTGGTGAGAATTTAGGGGAAGCAACCAAAAAGATAGAAGCCAAGGGGCGTTATCTTTTTCCGGGCGCATTGGATTGCCACGCCCATCTTAACGATCCCGGTTTTACTTGGCGGGAGGATTTTGAGCACGGCAGCTTGGCTGCCGCAGCGGGCGGTGTGACGACGATTATCGATATGCCGCTGCAGAACGAACCGGCGTTAACCGACGCTGAAATTTTCCGTAAAAAACAAGAAGCTATAGCCTCTAAAGCACTGGTCGATTACGCTTTTTGGGGCGGTTTAGTCGATTTTAACCTTGATAAACTTGCAGGGCTCGATGAAGCAGGGGTTCTTGCTTTCAAAGTCTTTATCGGCCCCGTTTCCCCCGACTATCAATCGCTCAATATGGGGCTTATCCGAGAGGCCCTCCAAATCACTAAAGGATTCGATGGTTTAATTGGTTTTCACGCCGAAGATTACTCCGTTATCAAGCACGAGGAAGCTCGGGCTAAAAAAGAAGGCCGCGCGGAATGGCGCGATTTTTTGAATTCCCGTCCCCTCATTGCAGAAATTTTATCCACTCAAAATGTCATCAGCCTTGCCCGGGAAACGGGTGCGCGCGTTCATATCTGCCACGTCAGTCACCCCGATGTTGCGGAACTCATTCGCCAGGCACAACATGAAGGCCTTCCCGTTACAGGCGAAACATGCACCCATTATCTTGTCTTTTCAGAAGATGACGTCCTCAAAAAAGGCTCTCTCTTTAAATGTGCGCCTCCTCTTCGCAATCGCGATGCGGTAGAGCGTCTCTGGGATTATGTTCTGGACGGCACTCTCGGGTCCGTCGCTTCCGACCACTCCCCCTGCACGGAGAAAGAGAAATATGAAAAAGATCACGGAGTTTTTGGTGCTTGGGGAGGAATCAGTGGTATTCAGAGCGTGATGCAGGTGTTTTTTGATCAGGCAGTCAACAAGAGAGGCCATTGTCCCTCTCTTTTAGCTCGTCGGCTTTCGGAGGATACTGCGAGGACTTTCGGCATCTATGGGCGTAAGGGAGCCTTAGAAGTTGGTTTTGACGCAGATATTGTTATTTTGGATCCGGATCGCGAGTGGGAGATCACCCCGGAATCCCTTTTTTATCTCAACCCGATATCCGCTTTCGTGGGGTTAAAGGGGAAGGGGCTGCCCGTTACCACGATTGTCCGCGGAACCGTCGTTTTTGACGAAGGGGAGCGCAAGGCGGAGTTTGGACAGGGGGAGCTAATCAAAAAAATTAAGAAGCAGTAAGAACTCAGTCTCTAAAACGTTCCTAATTTTATGGAGGTGTGTTATGAGTCAGGTTGCAAAAAAACCAAGAGTTTCTCTGACGAACCAAATATTAATTGCAACGCTTGTCGGCTTGGTGCTTGGCACTCTAGTCGGTCCTAAAATTGCAGGGGTCAAAGTAATCGGGGATATTTTTCTTCGGTTGATCCAGATGTCTGTACCGATCATTATTATCGGTGCCGTTACGGAAGCGGTCGGTTCCTTAAATCCGAAAGACCTTGGAAAACTCGGCTTTAAAATGTTTGTATGGTTCTTAGTTCCCACCGTATTGGCCGCAGGCATTGGCTGGTTTCTTGCGACGATCATTCAACCGGGTGTAGGATTGCCTGAAATTCAATTGGCAACAGAAATCAAACCTGTCCCGCAAGATATGCAAACGGTCATCTTGAACTTTTTCCCTGTGAATATTGTGCGTTCGTTGGCAGAGGGCAGCATGATCCAGGTGATTGTGTTTGCGCTGATGTTGGGTGCTGCGCTTAGCATGGACAGAGTGCAAGAGGATGACTCCGCGGTGTTTGATTTGATCAAGAAGGGGAACCGAATCGTCCTGCGCGTTATTAAAATTGTGATGAACATTGCCCCTCTGGGGGTTGGGGCGTTGATGGCATGGGTTGCCGGAGTCATGGGATTGCAGATCATCATACCGCTGATCAAATACCTCGGTGTTATGGCCATAGGAGTCACAATTATCATGACATCGATGATTCTGATCACAGCGGCGCGCTGCAAAGTTAATCCGATTAAGCTGGCGGGAAAATTGACTGATATGTCCGTTGTCGCCGCGACAACGACTTCCTCTGCGATTAGCCTTCCCATCAAAATGGCTGATTCTGTGGGTAAGCTTGGCGTGAGTGAACGCATCTCCAATTTGGTGAACCCATTGGGAATGGTTTTGAACAGCACCGGGCAGGCGTTGTTTTTATCCGTGGCCAGCATGATGATTGCACAATTTTTTAAAATTGACTTGTCCGCAGAACGTACACTCCAGATCATCGTTATCTCGACACTTGCGTGTATGGGGACATTGGCCGTTCCCGGCGGGGCGTTGGTTATTTTTGCCAGCATCATGCCGACTCTTGGGTTCCCGGTGGAAGGAATTGCCTTGATTGCCGGCGTTGATTGGTTCCGCGGTGCGATTACAACGATTCCCAATGTTGCGTGTGATGCACTGGTGGCGCTGATCATTGCCAAAGATGAAGGGGAATTCAATCGCGATATTTTCGATGGCAAGATTACCATTGACGAGTACAACGCACAGATGGAAGCAGCGGAGGCATCAGCATGAAGATCTTAGTTGTAAATCCAAACAGCTCTGAAATTGTTACAGAGGTTATTATTCGTTCCGCGAAACGCAAAATTGTCAATCCGAATACGGAAATTATCCCGCTGACAAACTATCGCGGCACAAAAAATATTGACTGTGCTTTCGGTGATTATCAGTCGACGTGGTCTTTGATCCGGGCGATTCTCAAAAAAGTGGAGGAAATCAAGCCGGATGCGGTTGTGTTGGCGGGTTTTGGCAACGTCGGGATTTTTGCTTTGAAAGAAGCATTGGATATTCCCGTCTTGAGCATTTCGGAAACGAGCCAAACGGTTGCCTGCCTTATGGGGCATAAATACACAGTGTTGACGGCCATGCGGCAGAACATTCCTCTTCAGGAAGATCTGGTTAGGCTGTATCGATTGGAAAACAAGTGTGCTTCTGTGCGCGCGATTGATGTGAATGTCGAAAAATGCGTGACGGAAAAAGAAAAAACACTGAACGGATTAAAGGAAGAAATCCTCAAAATCGTGGAGCAGGATGGGGCTGAAGTCGTTATCTTGGGGTGTGCAGGCCTTTGCGGTTACGACGAAGAATTGCAGGAGCTGGTGAATTTACCGGTTATTGACCCCGTGACCGTCACCGTAAAAATGGCGGAAATGATGGTGGAAACGGGTCTGTCCCACAGTAAAAAAAGGAAATTTGCCATGCCGCCGCAGGAGATCGCAGCGTACTTGCAAGACTAGAAAAAGGGTCATTTAAATTTCTTGGGTGGCAGCCTTTTCGAACGCTGTCATCCAAGAATACATTCGAAATTAGATTTGGTTTTTGTTGAAAAAAAGAATTGTAATTCCTCTTAATTTGCGCATGCACAGAACGTTTCCTTTCTTTTTGCCGGCGGTTTGCCGTGTTCTATCCCGCGATCGCAGATGCGCCGACAATCTAAGCCTTTATCAGGGGGTGGCCGTATCATGGATAAATTTGTGATTTCTTCAACCGGATTGTCAATGAACTACATGCCTCATTATATTGCCAAAGAGCTGGGCTATTTTAGAGATGTGGATTTAGAAGTTTCTTCTACCGTTCCGATTCCATGGATCAACGTTTTAAAAGAAATTGATGCGGGTATCGCGCATGTGGTTGAAGGGGGAATATGGGTTCCTCTGATCTATCTTGATCGCGTGAGAAGCTACCCCTCCTTTGCAAAAATTGCGTCGCGCTGCCCTTTGGTTATTGTATCGCGCGAGCCTGTTGATCAATTTGACTGGAAAATGCTTGAAAACAAGAAGCTACTCATTGCCGGAGGCGACGGTGCCAGCCACGGTTTATTTGTGCTGGGGTGTGCGCGCGAGGCCGGTGTGGATCTGAATAAAGTTTCTCTGGTTAATAATTTTATGGCCGCCACGTTAGTTGATTTATTCTGCGGCGGATTTGGCGACATGATCGTGCTTCCGGTGGAGCTTGCAGCGCAACTGGTAGCAGAGAAAAAAGGCCATGTTTTCGCTGATCTTACCGTGCGCGGGGGTGAGGTTCCCTGGAGCGTTTACTATGGTACGACGGAATTTTTAGACCATCCTGGAAATTTAGCGGGGCGGTTTACACTCGCGTTACAGCGTGCGACGACTTGGTTGCAGGGCCACGACGCTCGCGATTGCGAGGATATTATCCGGCGCAATTGGCCAAAAGTGGAGTTTGAAAAGGCCGTCGGTGTCATTAACATGTTTAAACGAGAAGGCATGTGGACGCCGTCTGTGGAAATTGAGGAACCGATTCTTGCCCGCTGGCAGGGGTTTTTGGTTG
>JAGPAO010000049.1:9378-12979 GCA_018063805.1 Synergistaceae bacterium
TTCACGTAATTGTCCCATCTAGTTTAAGAGAGAAGAGGGATTGATGGTGAAAATTTTAGTTGCAAACCCAAACAGAAACAAAGATCTGACCGAAATGTTTATGAAATCCGCACGAAAGAACATTACGAATCCGGACACGGAGCTGATCCCGTTTACTAATCCGCTTGGTTCTTTACATTGTGACTGTTACTTTGCAGATTACCAATCCACGTGGTCCTTTATTCGAGCTCTTTTGGAAGAGGTAGAAAAGAGCAAACCGGATGCCGTCGTGATTGCGGGATTTGGAAACTTTGGGATATTTGCGTTGAAAGAAGCGCTAGATATCCCCTGCCTTTCAATCGCTGAAATCTCTCAAACCATTGCATGCACGTTGGGTCATAAGTACTCCATCTTAACTGTTCTAAAATCGAATGTGCCCTACCAAGAAGATTTAGTGAAGTTGCTTTGTTTCCAGGAAAAATGCGCGTCGGTCCGAGGCATGAATGTAGACACCATGACCGCAAAAACAAGCGAAGAGACAAAAGAACGGCTAAAAAAAGAAATAGAAACGATTATCCTTGAAGACAGAGCCGAAGTCGTTGTTTTGGGCGGAGCGCGATTCTGTGTGTATGCAGATGAGCTATCAAAAGAAATAGGAATCCCCATTTTAGACCCAGTCGACGTCACGGTAAAAATGGCGGAGATGTATGTACAGACGGGGTTATGCCAGAGTAAAAGAGGCAAATTCTCAAATCCTCCGCAGAAACTCAACGACTATTTTTGGATGGGAAATTAAGAATTTGTTGGATGATCTAGCCTACAGCAATGTTCTTGATGCTCCTATAAAATAAAGGAATAAGAGGGGAAGCCAGATGAAAACAAAAGTTACAGGCAAATATGTAATCGGTTTTGATGGTAACACCCATGTCGTTTTTGAAGACGGCGAGGTCGTATATGAAAACGACAAAATTTTGTTTGTCGGGCATGACTATCCTGGAGAAGTGGATGCTCATATAGATGGAGGCAATGCCATCGTTAGTCCGGGATTTGTGGACTTGGATCCCATAGGCGATTTTTCTCATGCGCTGGTACAAAGTGAACTCACAGGTGACCTAAAGAACCAGCTGTCCTGGTCCGAGGCTTATTTTGATGAGCGGCGGGGCGAAACTATGACGTTGGAGGAAGAAGCGTTCAAGTCGGTGTACGCTTACAGCCAGATCATCCGTAATGGTATCACAACTGCGATGCCAATCACTTCTGTCTTGTATAAAAAGGCAGCTGAAACTTACGAAGAAACAGTGATAGCAGCCCATAATGCTGCACGGTTGGGGCTTCGAGTCTATCTTGGACCCAGCTATGTAAGCGCAAAAACTGTTTTAGACAAAGACGGATGTACAAAAATCAAATGGATCGAGGATGAAGGCAGAGCCGGTCTTGATGATGCCGTGAGATTTGCAAAAACATTTAACGGCGCTTACGGCGGACTTATCAATGCGGTTTTCACTCCGGAGCGTGTCGAGCTGATTACAGAGGATGTTCTGCGGGACTCAAAGCGATATGCCGACGAATTTAATTGCCCCGTGAGAATTCATGCGGCACAAACACCATTTGAATACAATCTGATGCAGTCCCTACACAAAAAATCAACGATTGCTTACCTCAACGATATAGGGTTCTTGGGTGAGAACGCAATGATTGTGCACGCTATCTTCGCCTCAGGCTACAGCAAACTGGAGGATAAAAGCGACAACGATCTGGATATTTTGCGGGATACCAAAACGACAGTGGTGCATTGCCCTGTGGTACAAGCGCAATCCGGTCAGGTGTTAGAGTCATTTGGGCGCTATGTTCGCAAAGGTATTCGTATGGCGCTTGCCACCGACACATTCCCGTGTGACATGATTGAAAACATCCGCATCGGAAGCTTTTTGGCTAGAAACAAGGACAACGACAAACCGGAAAACAACTTCTCTGTATTCTATGACGCCGCAACGATTGGTGCAGCAAATGCGTTGGGCCGTAACGATCTCGGTCGACTTTGTGTCGGCGCAAAAGCAGATATCATCATCATTGATATGAGTGGATTCCACATTGGACCGGTGGACGATCCCATCCGGACTCTAGGGCTTTCTGCGTGCGGAACAGATGTAGTCACCTCGATCATCAACGGTAGAGTTGTAATGAAGGATCGTGTCATACCTGGCTTGGATATCCCTGAACTGCAAAGGCAAGGACAGCGTTATTTCGATAAATTCAAACATGGCTATCTGGATAGAAGCGACAATATAGAAAAAGCTGACAAAATTTTTAAACCGTCCTATAAAATGCTCAAAAAAGAGGAGAGTGGAGTATGAGGATTCTCATTAGAAAAAATCTTTAAAGGACTCATTCCGGAACGGTAAATAGCTAGAGCTATACTGGTTACCTTTAAAAGGAGGCATTTATTAGTGAAAAAGCTTAGTCTAACCCAACGTATTATTATAGGTTCCATTTTAGGTATTTTGGCGGGTTATGTATTCGGGCCAAATGTTGTTCACATCAAGTTTATGGGCGATATTTTCTTGCGTCTGGTGCGCATGGTGGTACCCATTCTTGTTTTTTGCGCCATTGTAGAGGCCGTTGCATCGCTTGATATCAAGGATCTTGGGAAAATTGGCATAAAAACCCTTGCGCTGTTCTTGTTCACAACAACGATTGCAGCCGGAGTGGCACTAGCGGCAATGAGCATCTTTAAGCCTACCATGACATTGGAAGGTCTTGCCACTGCCGAGTACAAGGGCTATATGTTGTCTGGAAACTTTATAGACCTGCTCGTTAACTTTATCCCTGACAATATCGTGAAGGCTTTTGCGGAAGGTACACTGATTCAGATTATCGTATTTGGCGTCATGTTTGGTATTTCAATTAACTTATTAAAAAAGAATGAAACCGTCAGTCGCTTGTATGATGACGTCAGGGCACTTCGCACTCTGATGATGAGCATTGTCACCATGTTTATGGCTATCGCACCTTTCGGTATTTTCGCCATGCTTGCAAATGTTGTTGGCGCCAGCGGCACAAAGATTTTGCTGCCACTCCTACAGTATGTCCTCACAGTAACGGGTGCTAATCTTGTGTACATCATCGGTTATACATTGGCTGTCAGTGCTCTGTGCAAGCTAAATCCAATCCAGCTTGTTAAGAATGTGAGCCGGACTATCGTTATTGGTGTGGCAACCGGTTCTTCTGCCATGTCTTTGCCCACTGAGCTGATGGATGCCGATGAGCGTTTGGGGCTCAGCAGAAAAATATCTAACTTCGTGCTTCCCCTTGGTAACGCGATCAATACGAACGGTGCCGCAATAACGACAACAATTGCCAGTATCACCTGTGCGCATGTGTTCGGTATTGAATTGACGACACAACATTACATTATGATAGCCGTGTATGCGATTCTCGCAACATTTGGAAATACGACAGTGCCCGGCGGCGGAATTGTGGCTGTGGCGGTTGTGTTCCAGATGGCGGGTCTCCCGCTAGAAGGTGTTGCATTATTCGCCGGTGTGGATTATTTCACCGGACTTACAAGAATTATACTCAATGTTGTTGGAGACATCTACTGTGCCATTCTGGTTGCTGTTCC
>JAGPAO010000050.1 GCA_018063805.1 Synergistaceae bacterium
CAGCAATCAATCCTCCGATTAAGTGATGAATCCGGTACGGATTCCACGCCTTGTCTTTAGGTTGAAAACGGAAAAGGCACACACAGCAATCCTCAAAAACGACTTCAATGAGTTGAATCTGTGCCTTGTTGTGAAAAGGAGAATGATGAGCGATGTTGAATTTCTTAAAAGAAGAAGCCAATAGAACCCGGACAGAAAACGGTGCGGTGACACATGCCACAACCCATTCTGATTGTCTCGATTTGTTCGCCACAATAGGGGCTTTACGCCGAGAACCTCAGGAGGAAATGCGCGTTCGTTTTGACCGAGCTTGGGCAGAAAACCCCGATCTTGCGCTGAAGACGCTCTTTCTTGCTCGTGATATTCGCGGCGGATTGGGAGAGAGGCTTGTGTTTCGCACCATCCTCAGCAATATGGGAACCGATCGTTTGGATACGGTTGAGAAAAATCTCTGGGCTATACCTGAGTTTGGCCGCTTTGATGATTTGCTCTGTTTGCTGGATACACCAGCCGCACCGGCGGTAATGGCATACCTGAAAAATCAGTTTGAGGCAGATATTGCCGCGTTGGAGGCAGAAGAAGCGGTTTCACTGTTGGGGAAGTGGCTGCCGTCCATCAATGCGCACAATGCCGACACCATCAGGTACGGCAAAATGATAGCGAAAGGACTCGGCTTGAGCGGTGCTGAGTATCGCAAAGCGCTCTCTAAGCTCCGCTCAAAAATAGCCATTATCGAAAATAATTTGCGCGAGCGGGACTACACCTTTGACTATGCCAAACAACCCTCAAAGGCAATGATGAAATACCGCAGGGCGTTTATTCGCAACGACGGTGAGAGGTATAAGGATTTTCTATCCAAAGTTGAGCGAGGAGAGGCCGAACTCCACACAGGAACGTTACTGCCTTATGAAATGATAAGGGCGGCGTTAAACGGGGTGCCTATATCAGAAGAGGAGCGCAGGAGCATGAATATTACCTGGAACGCGCTGGAAGATTTTACAAACGGTGAAAATGCGTTAGTTGTGGTGGACGGTTCCGGCTCTATGTATGGAGGTGGTGATCCCAAACCTGCTGAGGTTGCCTTGTCACTTGGTATTTATTTTGCACAGCGCAACTCTGGGGCATTTGGGAATCACTTTATCACGTTTTCTGAGAATCCGCGTTTGATTGAAATTAAGGGGCAGGATATCTTTGATAAGGTGAAGTACGCCGCTTCCTATAACGAAGTAGCCAATACTAACGTACAGAAAGTATTTGAATTGATCCTGAAAACTGCTGTGGAAAATAAACTGCAGCAGAGCGAGCTTCCCTCTATGGTATACATAATTTCAGACATGGAGTTTGACGAATGTGCCGGCGGCGCTGATATCACAAACTTTGATTATGCGGCAAAGCTGTTTGAGACGCACGGCTATGCGTTACCCTCTCTCGTGTTCTGGAACGTGGCAAGCCGAAACCGGCAACAACCTGTGACCATGAATGAGGAAGGTGTCGTCTTGGTTTCCGGTGCAAGCCCGCGCGTGTTCTCGATGATTAGCTCCGGTAATTTATCGCCCTATGCTTTTATGCTGGAAACACTAAATGGAGAGCGGTATAGAGGGATACAATGCTAAAGTGGTCGGCATAACCGCAAGAAGATCGGCATGTGCGAGACGCTGAAAAGCGACAAATAAATAATGGGAATAACAGGTGATGAAATGATCAAAATAGAAGGAAAACACAACAGCGCTCTTTGTTTTGCGGCGACGTTAGAGGAGAGTGCGGCAAGACAGATAAAAACGGTATGCGATCAAGCGGAGTTCGCACATTCCAAGATTCGTATTATGCCTGACGTGCACTCGGGAAAAGGGTGCACCATCGGAACAACAATGACGATTGTTGATAAAATCGTTCCGGGTATGGTCGGTGTAGACATTGGTTGCGGTATGGAAACGGTCAAACTAAGAAATACAGAGATAGACTTTGCACGATTGGATTCCGCAATCCGGGAATTTATCCCCTGCGGTTTTGACGTGAGAGATAAGGCGCATCCTCTGAGTAAAGCGATTAACCTTAAAGAGTTGCACTGTGTTGATGAAGTTAATCTTCATCGTGCCGTTCATTCCATCGGAACGCTGGGTGGAGGGAACCACTTTATTGAGGTGGCTGAAAGCGGACCCGGTGCCTTGTATTTAGTGGTGCATTCAGGCAGCCGTCATTTGGGATGTGAAGTTGCTGAATACTATCAAAATGAAGGGTTTAGATCGTTGTGCGGCAATGCCAAACACCAAATTACCTCAACCATCAAGAAGCTGAAAACAGAAGGCCGTGTTCAAGAGATCGAGACTGCGGTAAAGGATTTAAGAGCAAAAAACCACATTGATTTACCAAAGGATTTGGCCTATGTGGAGGGAAAATTGTTCCAAGACTATATTGATGACATGAAAATCATCCAACACTTTGCCGTCTTGAATCGCCAAGCGATGGTAGAGGTTATTTTAAACAAAATGGGATTGACGGCGGCGGAACATTTTACAACCATCCATAATTATATCGATACAGACGAGATGATTCTGCGGAAAGGTGCCGTCTCTGCTAAGGCCGGTGAAAAACTGCTTATTCCTATCAATATGCGCGATGGCAGCTTGATTTGCATGGGCAAGGGGAATCCGGACTGGAATTATTCAGCGCCGCATGGTGCCGGTCGTTTAATGAGCCGTACCGCTGCATTTCGTCAATTGAGCATGGACCAGTATCAAACGGAGATGAGAGGGGTTTTCTCAACCTGCGTCGTCGAAAACACACTGGATGAATCACCCATGGCCTATAAGAGTATGGATGAAATCATGGCGCAAATCACTCCAACTGCCGATGTTATTGAACAAATCCGTCCTCTTTATAATTTCAAAGCGTCGGAATAGATTGCACGGAACCGGGCGCATCAGAGCCAATCCCGCATTAAAAAAACAGAGGTGTTTTTAATGCGGGATTGGCTCTGTGTATCAAATATTTGTTAAAGGCGTTTATCAATCTTCCGATTCTGGAGCTAGTTTTTTCTTGTAATACCCCTCCGCGCAATAGACAGCGCCTGCAGGGTTGTGCGCGAGCACTCGGTCTTTGGCAATTAAAGTGGTAACGAAGGCCTCGGAGTATTTATAGAAGAGAGAATCATGCCCGACGCATAAACCCACGACGATATTAAACTGCGTGTGCTGTTCATTAAGAAAAGCCGCCTGTCCGATGGGGTTGCACATGGGCTCGTATTGACCGGGTTGAAGTTTGTGCTTTTCAGGGACAGCAACCCGTTCTTTGGAGATCCCTCCGGCTTTGCAAATCACGGAAACGACTTCCAGTCCGTGAGATTTTAAAATGGAGTTAATGACCTTGGCCTCTTTTTTCAGGCCGCTGCAGAAGGCAATCCCTACCTTACTGTAATCCATATGCTTACAAAATTCAATGATTTCTTTAAGGCGCGGCCATTTTCCGTAACCAATGGACTCAATTTCAGAAGAGACGAGAAAAAAGGGTTTATTCTCCGGGGTAGCGTACTTCTCTAAAGTGCTCCCATTCAAGTTTTCGTTGCGGATGGGGCAGTTTTGCGGCATGTTTTTATGCTGCGGATCCTCGCACGCTAACGCAGCGCAGCCGGCGCAAGTATACATGAATACACCTCCAAATGGTATTAATCATATTGTATCTATTTTGTATTGTATCTACTTTAAAAGGGGGAGTCAATGAGCGTGTGTCCGTATTTTAGTCATTACCTGTGTTTTACAAGGAGGACATAAGGGGGGCAGAAAATGTTTTTAGAATGACGCATCTTGGATTATCAAATCAAGTCGCAGCGGTACCGGGATCAAATTCAACAGCGCACTCTTGCCGCCGTATCTGAAACGGGCGAAGAGCGTTGACGAACTTTTGCCGTGGTTGTATTTAAAAGGAGTATCAACGGTCGATTTCCGGGAAGCACTGCATTCAATCATGGGAGATGCTGCTTCGGGGCTATCCGCCAACACGATCTGTCGCATCAAAGCGAACTGGATTGAAGAATATAGAGACTAGCAGAAACGCGACCTGTCAGGCAAAAGAGCGAAAAAGAGGTGGAGAAAGCTAAAGGGTTACAAACTACTTGGAGACGTGGTACAAGGAATCCGCTTTAAAGACGGCATTCGGGAACAGATTCGATCAAGCAGGAGCGTCGCGTGATCTTTTCCCATACACCAGATTTGACAATAACTCGTAGATTTGTGGGGGATTTCTTGATAGGGTTTAGTTTGACACGTAACTTTGATCAAATTATAACATCGTTCAAAAACCGTTACCGCGGAGCTTCTCGAAATAGTCTTCTTGCGTGCTTGAATGCGGTTGCCAAGCGTTTCAATCGCTTTAGATATCACCTAGGTGATGGAATAAGAATAAAAAAATTCTAAAAAACGTTCACGATTGAAAACTTGCTGATTAGCTGTCTCTTATGTTGCTTGTTAACAATGAAAATTGAGTTTGTGCAGGTATCATCTCGAAGGCTCTGAAGTTGCGTATTAAAAGTTTTTCTCTGGTGGCTATC
Source organism: Synergistaceae bacterium (assembly GCA_018063805.1). Classification (GTDB taxonomy): domain Bacteria; phylum Synergistota; class Synergistia; order Synergistales; family Synergistaceae; genus JAGPAO01. The sequence continues at coordinate 4,544 of JAGPAO010000050.1, forward strand.
TATCAGAAAATCATTCAATAGTATATTGATAAATAAAATGAAATATTTGCGTCTTATTTTTTTTATTCATGATATAATCGTTGCATAATCTGGAGTAAGCATTACAGAAAGAGGAGATTATTGTGGATAAAGATATTTTTGAACGCATACGCTCTGAGTTTGTTAACTTTACTACTGCGCATAAAAAAATAGCTAGTTTTTTAATGGAGAATTATGAAAAAGCTTCTGGTATGAGTTCGTATGAAATGGCTAAAGAGCTGAATCTTTCGCCAGCAACGATAGTTCGCTTTGCGATGGTACTAAACTACCAAGGTTTTCCAGAGATGATGAAATCAGTACAAGCTTCTGCCTTTAGGATCGCTCGAGGTCCTATGAAAAAACTTCGTGAATCTATAGTTAAAAACGAGCCGTTGCAAGAAGTTTTACACAAAGTAGTGCAGCACGAAATGGACTGTCTTGCGTTTGAAAAATTTGAACAAATAAACGATGCATTTGTTCGCGCAGCGGAATTTATGATTCATGCTAAACGTATTTTTTTGATCGGAGCTCGTTCTTCGTTTGGAATAGCACACTATGCAGCTTATATGCTAGGGAATGCTTCGAAAAACGTTTTTCTATTATCATCAAGCGCCGAAGATCGCTACGACCGCCTTGACGACATCTCGGCAGATGATATGGTCATTCTCGTGTCCTATCATCGTTATTACCAAGATACTCTCGATATGGCTCAATACGCTCAAGGTTGTAATGCTTTTGTCCTTGGGATTACGGACTCCGCTTTTTCTCCGATAAATCCTTTCTGTAGTGAAATATTAGTTGCGCCTAATCCATGCCCTTTTACATCCTATGTGTCGGCTATGGCCATCATGGATGCCCTAATCTTAGCCTTTACCCAAGCCAGAGCAGAACATGTGCACGATATCCTAGGGCATCGAATGCAGGTCCTCATGGATCATGGGGTTTACGCTGAGAGTGACGAAGGTTAGGGAAAAATTATTAATGTAAAGGACGGTGATTATTAAATATTTTTTCTCGTGATTAATCGGATAAAATCTGCAGGATTCTATGCAATCTGACCCATTCAAAGGTATTTTTAGTGGAGGTGTATTGACGTGGAGAATAACATGATTCTGGGACTACCACCCTTGTTTGGACTCTTACCCTTAGTGCTTTACATTGTTCTAGCTTTTAAAAAAGATATGCATCCCCTAGTCAACATTGCTTTTTGCACACTATTGGGTGGCATCCTTGTAGGAACGAACCCGCTTAAATTGGGTCCTGTCATTGCTCAATCTCTGGGTTCTTTTTTATCCTTAGTTGGTTTTATCATCCTACTAGGGGCAGGTCTCGGCGATGTTCTTAAAAAAACAGGTGTATCAGAAGATATCGTTTATTTCTTGATGCGCAAAATAGGTGTAAACACTGAAACCAGAGCTATTCTTGCTACAATGACTGCTTCGGTTGCTTTGACTACTCTTCTCGGAACGCTTGCTGGTTCCAACGCTGTCATTGCCCCCATTGTCATCCCTCTTGTGGCCGCCATTGGGATAACGCCTGCAACACTTGCTGTTATTTTCCAAGGTGCGGGACAAACGGGTCTTTTTCTTGGTCCTTTCACGCCTCCTATGGTTACTTTAATGGAGCTTACAGGGCTATCCTACGCGCAGGTTTTAGTTTATGCTGGTCTGCCCATCTCTGTAATCATGTGGGTTGTAACTTTTTTCGTTGCGAAACATATTCAAAAGAAAAATAGAGGTAAATCTAGTTTCGGAGACGATATAGAGAAGCTTAAAGAAGATTATGCCCCAAGCGCTCAAACAAGACGTGCCACAATAGCTTTTCTATGCACCATCTTTGCTTTGCTCGGATGGGGTATTGTAAACAAAGGAGGAGCCTCCTATGCTGTTGTTGTTATGCTTACGACGAGCATAGTAACGGGCATATCAGGAGGATTGACTTTTGGGCAAGTATTCGACGCCATGATGGAAGGCTTTTCGCGCTTGGTTTGGCTTTTTTTCATGTTTGTTCTTTTCGATCCATTTCTGAAGTTCGTGGATGCCAGCGGTGGTTTTCAAGCTCTTGTTAATTACTTGCAACCATTTATGGCTTCCAGTGGAAAAGCGGGTTTCGCTCTAATAACTACATTAATAGGGATTTTTGGTATAAACGGAGCTGCTGTAGCCCAATCTATCATGATCAATAAACTTTTTGTTGGGTTTCTCCCGGGACTTTCCATTTCCATGCATTTATGGGTTTTGGTTCTGCTTGTTGGAAGCCAAATTACATCTTTTGCCTATCCCGGGGGGGATATGGTAGGGCAGATGGGACTTGCTCGCTCTAAAGACGTTAAAGCCATGATGTTGCTAGGTTATACAATTATCCCGTTAACACTGGTGATGGTTTGGCTTGTAGCGCAGTTCGGAGGTTGATGAGATGAACTCTAAAATTAATGGTTTTTCTGAGAAAGCTATCGAAAATGTTATTGCGTCAGCGCGAGGAAATGTTTCGGTTTATTTTAAGGATATTTCGTCAGGTTGGACTTTTGAGCATGAAGCTTCGTCTAAAATTCCTTCGGCTAGTCTGATAAAGGTTCCTATTTTACTTCACTTACTTATGGAGGCAGCTAGCGGAAGGATAGATATGCAAGAAATAGTTACAATTAAACCGTGCAATCGAGTTGCCGGCACTGGTGTTTTAGATGGATTCCCGGAAAATGTCGCTTTGCCTTGGGAAACTCTTGCTCGCCTGATGATCATATTGAGTGATAATTGTGCTACCAATGAAATTCTTGACAAAGTAGGAATCAGTGGTGTACAGGGATTTATCGATAGTATGGGGCTAAAGGAAACCAGTATCGAGCGAAAAATGATGGATTTTACGGCCATAAAGGAGGGTAAAAATAATTACACCTCCGTGCGCGATATGGGGACGCTTTTTGCCGCTCTAGCGGATGGAAAGTGGGGGGAGGATTTTTCGCAAAAAACGTTCAGAATACTGAAACGTCAGCAGATGAGGCACTTACTCCCTTTATTAATACCTGCTGTCCCTTCGGATAAAAACGCTGAAAGCATTTTTTTGCCACCATCTGGAATGGTTCTTGTCGGCAATAAAACAGGCGATCTTACCGATAAGCTTCATGATGTGGGGTGGTTTATATTACCCGATGGTAGGTCATATGTTTTGGCCATTATGACCTATAATTTGCCAATGCTCTCCGATGGACTACCCACCATCTCAGAGATCTCTCGGTTAATTTATAAGAGTATGTGTTAAGGAAGAAGTTGATGGAACATGAGCAAAATTGTTGAGATCAAAGTAGCAGTTGTAGAAATTCCATTAAAAACGACATGGGAGACTTTTCTTTACTCGACTGCGGTGCGTGCGCATGCTGTAGTGGAAATAACAACGGAAGATGGTATTAAAGGATACGGAGAAGCTTCACCGGCCCCCGCTTTTATGGGAGAGTCCGCGTACACAATTGAGACCGTAGTGGCACGCTACCTTGCACCTGCTCTTATTGGCCATAGTGTAATGGACATTTCCTTGCTAAACGACAAGATGGATCTTGTTATCGATGGTAATACTGCAGCAAAAGCTGCTGTCGATATTGCCTTGCATGATGCTGCCGGCAAATGCTTGAAAGTTCCTGTTTACGTCCTGCTTGGAGGTAGAAAAAGAGAGCAAATAGAGCTAGCCTGGTCAGTGGGGTTAAAAGATTTTGAATCATCAGTTGAAGAGGCAAAGGAACGTATGAAGCAAGGGTTTAAAGTCATGAAAGTAAAGGTTGGCAGAGATATTGTGAAGGACGCTGCGTTAGTAAAACGTTTGCGTGAAGAATTTGGCCCATCTACACCTCTGCGACTGGATGCCAATCAGGGATTTTCTCCCTCTGAAGCTCTATCTTTGCTCGATAGAGTAAAAGAATATGAACCTGAATGTTTTGAGCAACCTTGCCGTAAGTGGGATTTGGACGGTATGGCTCGCGTGCGCAAGAATCCATATGCGATTCCAATTATGGCCGACGAAAGCATCTCATCGCTTCATGATTCCCGTAACGTCATCTTAGCTGGAGCTGCTGATTTTTTCAATATTAAAGTGGGAAAAGTAGGGGGACTCTACAGGGCTTGCCAGATCGCGGCATTGGTGGAGGCCTCGGGCTATAAAGCGGGCGCAGGAAGTAATCTCGAATTAGGTATCGGAGAAGCTGCCAGTGTCCATTTTTTAACCAGTCAATCGGCTCTTTCCCTGCCCAGTGATGCGTTGTGTGGAACGGAATTACACAGTGGTAATTTAGTACAAAGTCCGCTGCGGATGAAAGAGGGATGTCTCTCTTGTCCCGATCTTCCAGGTTTAGGGGTTGAAGTAGACCCATCTATTTTCAGCTGAAACGTAAGAGTTGCGCACGCTGTCCCTGTCCAGTATAGGGGAGGAGCACCCCAATTTCTCCTAGCTCAGAGCAGCTAGGAGGAATTTCATATATACTATTCCTACGCGCTAGGCCGTATTTATATTAGATTAGCGAAGGAGTGTGATGCCGATGGATAAAGTTAAAGTCTGGACGAGGCAGAGCGAGGGTATTTTAGATATACTGGAAAAAGAAGGACGATACATCGTAAAGAAAGAATATATTGAGAAGAAAATGGAGGAGCATGCGGGTTTATATCTGGATGTATACACGTGGTATTCCGCCAAGGCGGGGAGCGTCAGCCCAAAGCCTGCGGACGTCCTATATCCCGTTTGGGTCTCGTTGTCGCAGGAAGAAAAATTAGATGATACCGAGGGAGACGTCACGTTGGAGCTCTCTGTGGAGAGATCCTCTCTTATCGTTTTAGACATAGATAAGTGGGGGTATATCGTTAATTATATGTACATACCCAAGGATAAGCAGGATGAAGCGGAGCATGACAGGATGCTTGGCGATTACCGGATAGACGATACCAAGGCGTATATGACCCCGTTTTATCCGAGTGTTAAAAGTAAGATTATAAAAAGCTGGGATCGGCTCTTCGATGACACGATAGTGATGAGCCCGGTAAAAATCGGTACGATATGGGAGATACGAAAAGAGTGGATATTAAACATAACAAGGTGATACTCTACTGTTCTCAATCGGATGATGTTGTCTCGAACCTTATGAGTCAGGGCATCCACTATGCAAAGATAGCCTTTATAAGGGAAAAATACGCAGAAGCATCCGGCGTTTTCCTTTCGGCTTACAGTTGGTATGTTCAAAATGCCGGATATTTAATCCCCAAACCCGATGATGCGGAATCGGGTATCTGGGCCTATCCTGATATTGCGATGCTGGACAGGCATGAGGGCAGCTCCATATTAGAGCTGGAAGTCCCTCTGTCTGAAGTTCTTTTTTTTCTCATCAGTGATTGGAACAAAGTGTTAAACATGCGGTATATGGGGAGAAACGAAGAAGAGGAGACACGTTTTAAAGAAAAGCTGGATCACTATGGGATCGGTTACGAGGGGGATGTATTCCTAAAGCCCTTTTACACCGGTTTGAAAAAAGAAGTGATTCAAAGCTGGAATGCACTGTTTCGGTTTGACGAAAAAATAAAAAACGGAGAGACTCAGAATTTGCCGCATATACAGGCCGGTCTTTGGAAAATAGAGAAAGATTGGGTTTTATCGACGGGCCGATAACGCACTCCAGAGCTGTACAGGTACTGACAAAAATTCCTCCAAAGGAAACCCGCCAAAGACTCCATGACCCACAAAAATAATTGGTTGCCAAAATACCGATAGAGGGTATAATCCAATTTGTAGATTGTCTACAATCGACTGTTTTTTATTTGTGCAAAAAATCACATATCTTTGTTTTTTTGCAGGGCGTATTCCCGTGGGCTGTGAAGGTCCCGGCTGATTTTTTAAGGATTGGCCGCAAGTCTGAGCAGCGCATAAGACGAAAGGAGTTGTTGGTATGAAGCTCAATCTCGGTAATTTTCATGTAAAGGATCTAAAGTTCGGAGAAAAAACAGAACTGAAGGACGGCATCCTTACGATCAACAAGGAAGAGGCACTAGGTGTTGTAAGGGAAGATTTTCACATTACGGAAGCCGATCTTTTTATCGTCAGGCCGGGGGATAGCGTCCGAATGGTTCCCGTAAAAGAAGCAATCGAGCCTCGCTACCGTGTCGGAGGGGGAGCAGTCTTCCCAGGAGTTACGGGGCCCTTGCTGCAGGCAGGCAATGGCACGACAAACGCACTCAAGGATATGAGCGTTCTCGTGGTAGGAAAACACTACGGAGGTTTCCAGGACGGACTGATTGATATGAGCGGCGAGGGGGCTAAGTATACCTATTACTCCCAGATTAAAAATTTGGTTTTGGTCGCCGATACGGACGAGGAGTTTGAGCGCCACGAGCAGCAGAAGAAGAACAAAGCGCTTCGCTGGGCCGGTATGCGCCTTGCGGAGTATGTCGGAGCCTGCACAAAGGATTTGTCTCCCGATGAGACGGAGACCTATGAGTTGGAGCCCGTTACCAAGCGTTCCTCAGCTATTAATGCTCTCCCCAGTGTCGTCATCGTCCTGCAGCCACAGTCCCAGATGGAGGAAGCCGGCTATAACGATCTCAACTACGGATGGGATTGCAACCACATGCTGCCGACTTTCATGCACCCCAACGAAGTGCTGGACGGTGCGATGATCTCGGGTTCCTTTATGCCCTGTTCCTCTAAATGGTCGACGTACGATTTCCAGAACTTTCCTATAATCAAGCGTCTTTACAAAGAACATGGTAAGACGGTGAACTTCTTGGGTGTTATCATGTCCAACCTCAATGTTGCTCTTGAGCAGAAGGAGCGCGCTGCGCTTTTTGTGGCACAGATTGCCAAGTCTCTCGGTGCCGATTCGGCTATTGTAGTGGAAGAGGGATACGGTAATCCGGACGCCGACTTTACAGCCTGCCTTGTGGCACTTGAGGATGCGGGAGTTAAGACGGTCGGACTTACTAACGAATGCACCGGGCGGGACGGAGCCAGTCAGCCGCTCGTGTCTCTCGATCCAAAATCAGACGCGATCGTCTCTTGCGGCAACGTATCGACGCTCATTCGTCTTGCTCCTATGGATATCGTCCTCGGGGAACTTGCATCCCTTGGAAGAGACGGACTTTCCGGTGGCTGGAGCAATGACGAGAAACTGGGGCCATCCGTTAAAGAAGACGGATCGATCGTTATGGAAAACAACGCCATGTTCTGCGGTGACCAAGTGGTAGGCTGGTCCCCCAAAACAATGGTTGAATTTTAAAGGGGGGTTATGACGATGAATGCCATACTGTACCTCAACCAGTTTTTTGGTCAGGTAGGGGGCGAAGAAGCCGCCGACCACGAACCGGAGATAAGAGAGGGTTTGGTCGGGCCGGCAATGGCGCTTCAGGCCGGACTTGGTTCCGACGTCACCGTTACGCACACGATTATATGCGGCGATAACTTTATCGGTTCTCACACAGAAGAAGCGGTGAAGAGGATCATCGGTTTTCTTAAAGATAAAGAATTCTCCATCTTTTTTGCCGGCCCCGCCTTTCTCGCAGGAAGATACGGAGCCGCTTGCGGGCATGTCTGTTCTGCCGTGCAGAAAGAGTTCGGCGTTCCGACAGTGACTTCAATGAACGTAGAAAACCCCGGTGTTGAGATGCACCGTAAGAATATGTACATCTTTAAGGGCGGTGCCAGCGCTGCATCGATGAAACATGACATGAGTGCGATGGCTGCTTTTGGTCTAAAACTCCTCAAGGGAGAAGCTCTTCTGCCCGCTGCGCAGGAGGGGTACTTTGGGCGCGGCGTACGCGATCAGGTATGGCTTAATCCTTCTGTGTCAGCTGCGGATCGAGTGGTTGATATGTTGCTTAAGAAGGTAAAGGGGGAGCCGTTTGTCACGGAGCTTACCATCCCGAAATCCGACATGGTTCCGATCGCCAAGGCACTGTCGGCCAAGGATTTGGCCGGCATGAAGGTTGCGCTCATCACCTCCGGCGGAATCGTTCCGGTGGGCAACCCCGACAGAATACAGTCAGCATCGGCTACCAAGTGGGGCAAGTACGATATTGAATCGATGGACGCGCTCAAAAAGGGCGAGTTCATGACGATCCATGCAGGGTTTGACCCGGCTGCCGCCAATAATGACCCCAACGTCATTGTGCCGGTAGACGCCATGATGCAGTATGTAAAAGAGGGGAAGATCGGCGGTATTTACAAATACTTCTATTCCACCGTCGGAACCGGTACAACGCAGGCCGAAGCGGCTAGAATGGGGCGGGAAATTGCCGCTGAATTGCTCGCCGATGGGATTACTGCCGCAATCATGACCTCTACCTGAG
>JAGPAO010000178.1 GCA_018063805.1 Synergistaceae bacterium
TTGGCGTGCTGTGCCTCTGTTATTTGGGCGTTTTATTCTATTTTGATGAAAAAAATAAGTCGTTTTGGTTATAATATCGTGGGCGTTACGCGCAAGGTTTTTTTCTACGGTCTGCTTTTTATGATCCCTGCACTTTTTATCATGGAGTTCCACTGGGGGTTGAACCGATTCGCCAATATCACCAATCTATTCAACCTTCTCTTTTTGGGAGTGGGTGCTTCTGCGCTCTGTTTTGTCAGCTGGAACTGGGCGGTGGGTGTTTTAGGGGCGATTAAAACGAGCGTGTATATTTATCTTGTCCCCGTCATCGCTGTTGCCGCATCGGCCATTGTCCTTCATGAGAGAATTACCCCTGTGGCTTTATTTGGAACGGTTCTTACATTGGTGGGGCTGTTGATCTCGGAGAAAAACAAAAAAGCCTTCGTGCGAAAGCACTAAGGCATCGCGAGTCTGCTGTATACTAATCGTATTCGATTGCCGGGGGGATTTTATGAAGAGTCCATTCGTTGTTTTATCCCGCTTGAAGCTGTTATTGGGCATTGTCCTATGCCTCGCTGTGCTCGTTTTCCCCGTATACGGCGCTGAGTTTGTTGTGTTCCAAAGCGAGCTCCTCTCCTCTCCTTTGCCTGCTTCAAGCCTTGCAGATCTTGAAGAGGACTTGGCACTTCTAAAAAAGGAAGTGCAAGCGGAACTGAAAATAAATGCCGGGCTGGATGTTTTTCTTGATAACCGTATCGAGCATCTGAGCGATTCTTTAAAAAAAAGCAAAGAACAGCAGCTAACCGCGGAAGAAAAGGGGCGTGCGGAAACGCTTGAAAGTCTGCTTGTCTATTACAAAAATTATAAAACGGCCGTAAAGGAATTAGCTACCGAGGAACTGCAGTTCCCCGCTCTGCCCCATCCTCCCTACACGGTGGAGATGTATGATGCCCTGCGTATTGCCCTACATAAGACCTTTGTCGACGTTAGGGGAGATTACATCTTAGCCCTACAGAGCAATACCATCTGCAGTAAAGGTTTGACAGAGCTCGAAAAGAGCCGGGGGCGTTTGAGCCGCGTTGTTTCTCAGCAGGACAAATCCCTCCTTGAATTACAGGAAATTGATTTTGCCCGCGCTGTCTTACGTTTTCAGGCTCGCATTGATGAACTGCGCCGTGATCTTGCTGTTTTAGCGTTTCAGAAAGAGGACCTTCCCAAGGTTGGCAAGAGTATAAAATTCGACACTGCTGAACTTGAAGAGATCAAGAAAAAACTATCCGTGCAGGAAACCGGTCAACAACAGCAAGAGAGGTTTCTTTACACACAGTATCAAAAAGCGGAGTCCGCTTACCTGAAAGAAAGGGATTTTTTTAAGGATGTGGATATCACGGAGATCGTGCCTCAATCGGGTAACTCAGTCAAACACTCAAGACTGGCGCGGTCTTATGTGGAATATGTCTGCTCTGTGACCTGGCATTTTATGCAGAAGACAGCCCTGAATGAATTGCAGGAGGAGAAAGAACTGTGGCCGGTGCGCTTTGATTTTTATAACGGGAAAATAAACGGAGAGCAGATCTGGCAGACACGAGAAAAATTGGACAAATTGATTGATGCGGTCAAAGTTTCACAAGAGTATAGCGAATTTTTATTCCGGAGCAATTTAAGCCTGTCGCTGAAAAATTTGAAAAACAATCGTGATCGGTCAAGCGGCAAAATCAGGGACAATCTGGATGGTGCCATCGCCGCAATAGAGAAAGTGCTATCCGAATTCAGCACGAATTACTCCGTAGACCAGCAGGAACATCTTTTTAGGCTCTACAGCTTTCAAGAAGAATTGAATGCACGGGTGAGTGGCTTTAAATACGCTCGCCAAGCGGAGGAATTGGGATTAAAGATGATGTCCTTCATTTGGAATGCCGTTCTTTGGAATGCCGATGGTTATGCGATTACGGTGAGAAAACTAACAGGGGCATTTTGCATTCTTCTGGTGGGGTTTTTAGTGAGCCTCTGGTTCAGTCGCTTTTTTGAGCGCCGGATGCAAACTTTTTCAAAGAAAAACGAGACGTCGATCGTTCTCTTGCGGTATGTCGTCTTCTACTCACTGCTCTGTGTTTTTATCGTGGTTGCATTGAAAACCGCTCGCATTCCCTTGACTGCTTTTGCTTTTGTTGGCGGTGCGCTCGGCGTCGGCTTGGGGTTTGGGATGCAGAATATTTTTTCTAATCTGGTAAGCGGCATCATCATTATGAGCCATCGCCCGTTTAAATTGGGAGATATTGTCGAGACAAAGGAATACACGGGTTCTATTTCTGAAATTAGCTCGCGTGCCACTATTATACAGTGCTTTGACGGAACGGAGGTTGTGATCCCCAACGGTTATTTTCTGCAAAATAGTTTTATCAACTGGACGCGGAAAAATCCTCGCAAACGCTTGGTCGTGGCGATTGCGACCTCTCTTGAGGCGGATCCCGATGAAGTGGAGCGGCTGGTTCTGGCGATTGCAAACGCAAATAATTCCATCTCGAAGGATCCGGCACCTTCGATTTCTATGAAGAATTTTAACCATATCGGTTATGAATTCAACCTCTATTTCTGGCTTGATATTGTAAAGTATAATTCCGCAGATGTCTCCGGGCGTCTGCGTTCTCAGATTGTCTACGAGCTAAAGGAAAAAAAATGGCTAAGCAGATGAATTTGCCCCGAAGATCGCAGAAAGTAGCGTGACGCAAGCCCCATGCGAATAAAAGCGCAGTTCTTGGGTTATCCGGAGATAGAGACACAGACCGGCCTGATTGTCTTTCCTTTTTTGAAGGCGAAGATTCTGGCGCTGTTGCTTATTGAAAATAAACGCTTTGCCCGTGACCGCCTTTGCTCGCTTCTTTGGGGGGATAAAGACCCGGAAGTTGCGGCAAGAAACTTGAGAAATGCGCTCAGTTGCCTGCGGACGTTGCTTCCCGTTTTTGTTGCCGATAGACAGACGGTTTCGCTAATCCGTGATGTTGAAGTGCATTCCGATTTGGATTTTTTAAACGATCCCCATCTCTTGGATTTTTCATCTGTAGATGCGCTGAGCCAACCTTATTTGGAGATCGCTCTTTTGGATCATTGGCCCGGGTTCTCCGATTGGCTTTTGAGCCGGCGGACGCATTACCGTCGCCAATTGTTGGATGGAATGAAGGTGCGTGCCGAAGGCGAGGATGCTGCGCTGTGGTATGAGCGCATTCTTTCGATCGATCCTTACGAAGAGGACGCTCATGCTGCCCTTCTGAAGCTGTATTCGGATTGCGGACGTTACATGGCTGTTGCAAAGCTGGAGCAAGCGTATGGACGAATGACGGACGAACCGTTTGAACGGCGGGAGCCGAACGGGAGGGAGTGTGTGACCTGCCCCTCCGTGCGTTTGCCGGAACAACTGGCGCTGATGGAGTGCGTGGAACAATCCATCAGCGCCGGTCGCTGTAGTTTTCTTTGGGGGGAGGAGGGGATAGGTAAAAGCCACTTGATTCAGTGCGTGCGGGAAGAGTTGGAGCACAAAGGGTGGCACTGCCTCGCCTGTTCCGCCATTCAGGGGGAAGAGCGGTACTCTCTGAATCCGCTGCTGCGGTTGTTGAGCGAACTTTCACACCGGATGCCCCTGGGTAAAACACAACTTTCCTATTTTAAAAAAGACTACCTGCTCAGTTGTTTCCCCATTTTGGAAGAGGCCGTTCAAGAGGGTGCGGCGCATAAAAAAGGAGCGCTGGGTCTTACGGAGTTGAACCCTCCGCTTTTGGCACGATTTTTGTCGGAGTATATTTTAGCTTGTATGGATACAGAAAAGGGACTCCTCATCGTGGAGAATGTCCAATGGTTGGACGAGACCTCTGCTGAAATATTGTGTTCCCTCGTCCATATTGAGAAATCACCCCTCTGTTTTCTTTTTTCCGGTTATGAGGGATTTAGAAACCATTTGTTGGCAAAGGTGAAATTATCCGACTCGACGCATTTTTGCGAAATGACACTCTCGCGCCTGAACCAAGAGCAGATCCGACAGCTTT
>JAGPAO010000179.1 GCA_018063805.1 Synergistaceae bacterium
ACCAAATGAGTGCGTCAGATAAAATTGATAAAATCGTCACCAACCGTATCCTGGCTCTTCCTATCTTTGCCGCCGTCATGTTTCTCGTATACTATCTCTCCATCTCCACCATCGGCGCGTGGGGAACGGACTGGGTCAACGACTCTCTTTTTGGCGAGATTATACCGACAAGTATCGAGAATTTTCTTGTCGCCGCAGGAACAGCAGAGTGGCTGAATTCATTAATACTAGATGGGATTATCGGAGGAGTCGGAGCGGTCCTCGGCTTTCTTCCGCAAATGCTGGTATTGTTCTTTTGCCTTGCTATTCTTGAGGATTGCGGGTACATGGCTCGCATCGCCTTTATTATGGATCGTGTTTTTCGTAAGTTCGGGCTTTCAGGAAAGTCTTTTATCCCCATGTTGATAGGAACAGGCTGTAGCGTTCCCGGCATTATGGCCTCAAGAACTATCGAAAACGAACGCGACCGCAGAATGACCATTATAACAACCAGTTTTATTCCCTGCTCGGCCAAGCTGCCCATTATCGCACTCATTGCCGGTGCTCTCTTCCCGGGATCCACATGGGTAGCTCCCTCCGCATACTTTATAGGCATAGGAGCCATTCTTGTATCCGGTATCATCCTCAAAAAGACAGCCGCCTTTTCCGGCGACTGCGCACCTTTTGTTATGGAGCTTCCCGCATACCATCTCCCGACTCTTCGCAACGTAATAACACAGATGTTCGACAGAGGAAAGGCCTTTGTAAAAAAGGCGGGAACGATTATCTTCCTCGCAAGCGGCGCTATCTGGTTCTTAAGCTCTTTCAGCTGGGCAATGGAAATGGCGGATGCCCCTGACTCCATGCTCGCAGGAATGGGAAATGTGATTGCACCGATTTTCAGCCCTCTCGGATGGGGGGATTGGAAGGCTACAGTTGCCACCATTACCGGGTTAATTGCAAAAGAAAATGTCGTCGGCACCTTTGGGGTGTTGTACGGGGTTGCTGACGTCGCGGAGGATGGGGCAGAAATATGGGCGAATCTCCAACGCTCCTTTACTCCTATATCTGCTTATTCCTTTTTGATTTTTAATCTGCTTTGCGCTCCATGCTTTGCAGCAATAGGCGCTATCAGGCGAGAGATGGGAAGCGCGAAGTGGACAGCAATAGCAATCGGCTATCAAACGGGTTTTGCATACGCAGTTTCTTTTATATTTTATCAGTTGGGGCTTCTTGCAACGGGCGGCACCCCCAAAGCAGACACTGCCGCGGCAATCCTATTGCTGGCGTTCTTCATTTATCTTCTGGTACGCCCGCACAGGGAGGAACGGACAACCTCAACAGCTGTAAAAAAGGAAATTCTGGAATTATAGGAGAGATGACATGGGCACGGCGGTAATAGGCACAATCGTATTGGGTATTTTTGTTCTTGTCGGTTATTCAACCTATAAAAACGGAGAAAAAGAGGGCTGTTGCGGAGGAGATTGTTCCCATTGCGCGCGTTGTAACCGGCAGAAAAATTGATATTGTGAAAGACCCGAAAAGGGTGCGATATCCCGAGCGGACACCGCACCCTTTTTCATGCGCTAACCCGTAGAACGCCTATTCCTTTATTTCAAACGAAAGCGTGTCAAAAGCAAAGTCCGCCTCGTATTTTCCCGGCTGTGCGGGAATCATTTTCCCCAGAGCACCCGTCAGCAAGTACTGCCCCGCCTCAATTCTATGCCCTTGCTTCACCATCATATTCACGAGCCAGAGCAGAGCCTCCCACTGACCGCCCAAAGCGTCCGGTCCCTTGCCCTCGTTCACCAAATTCCCGTTGTGAGTCAATGTTATCTTCACCGCATCAGGATTAATCTCCGCAAGGGAATGGGGCTTTCCGATGAGAAAATTTTTGCTGCCGATTCCCGAAGCTACTATCTCAAAAAAATCGACCTTTTTCATATCAGCAAAGAAAAGCAGCGGAACCTCTATTGCCGGATGTACACTTGCCACCAACTTTTTCAAGGCTTTTACATCCTTCACCGGCTCCGTTATGGTTTGCGCGGTTTTGAACGCCAACTCAGTCTCCAACATCATGCCCTTAAAAAGCTTGAGAGGGGCTGCTTTTAAAGGATCCCCCGCTTCTATCAAACCGCTTTTAAGAAGAGGTGCGCCGGCAGGTGTGGTCGCGCCGAAGCGCTTCATCTGAGGTTCCGCCGTCAACCCCGCTTTGAATCCGACAATGGAATCATCGTTCTGTTTCATCAGTTTTTCGAAAAATAAAGCCTGTATTTGGTAAGCATTATCTGCCGTTCGAAGCTTGGGCTCCGTTGAAAGGGAAGGCAACGGTGTATCGGATAAAGTAGCCTCGAACAATCGCTCCGCCGCCACCTCTTGCCAATCCGTCGTAGCGAAAGATGAGACGGGCAACAAGAACAAAAAAACAAAAGTCAGACACCAACGCTTGTAATGTACAAACATGAAAACCCCTCCTCCAAATGCATTCCTTAATCTGCCTTCGAATACCCTGCGTTGCCAATATCCAAGAATACCACCCATTCTACCAGCAACATGGTTCGCGTCAAATTCCCAACACGTTCAAAAAATCATACCATCTAATCGGCTCTGTATATGTGGTAAAATCAGCCTAAACTTACAATTAAGCGTATGCCATAAAGGAAATGATTGCAGCAATGAGGCCGTATCCCCGCCCTCATTCTCCGCTTTAAAAAATAATTTACGACAAGCTAAAGGAGCGATCGTGATTGAAACATTCATCCGTCAAAGTAGATATCGTCATCATCGGAGCCGGAATGGCGGGAATCATGGCGGGGCTTGCCGCAGCTAAGCAGGGAGCAAGCGTTATGATAGTCGAAATGACATACACTCCCGGGGGGCAAGCCACCTCAACGCTGCTTTCGGAGATGAGCGGTTTTACTTTCAGAAGAGAAAAGATATACGGCGGAATTGAAGACGAACTGATAGAACACCTTATCCACGTAGGTTCCGCAAAACATTATTTTAACATGTTGCTATCGCCTCAATCAACGGAGCGAGTAGACCGCCTCCGTTACAATCCGGAAATACTCAAGGTACTGCTGGATTGGTTTGTTTTGGATTCCAAAATCATGGCACTCGGCGGGTGCCGCCTTCATAGCGTGGAAGAACAAAGAAACAGCATCCATGTGACTGTGGGCGGAGGCCTTCATACTACGGAAATCACGGCTTCTATCCTGATAGACGCCAGCGGCGATGCAGAGGCCACACTTCGAGCCGGTTTTGATACATATCGATCCGAAGAAGAACGCGAGGTTGCAACGCTTCTTTTCAGGTTAAGCAATGTAGATCTTGATCAATACGAAGCGTTTGCATCCGGTGGAAATATAAAAGATGTTATTGAAAAAGGCTATAACCTTCAAGTTTTACCTGATAAATACCTCTCAATAGCCCCTATTCCGGGAACAAAGGATGTATCTGTCAACGCCACTCGAGCCCTCGTCGATTACGACTCCCCTGCCGATATCACAAGAGGAATTGTGGAGGCGAGAATCCAGATTTTAAAGATTATTCCTTTTATGAAGAGCACGATCCCCGGCCTTCAATCGGCGGCACTGGCCGCGATGGGATCCGTTATGGGGATGAGAGACGGAAGAAGAATCGTCGCTTCTACAGAGGTGACGACGGACGACATTCTATCCGGACGCCACTATTTTGATAGCGTTGCTTTGGGCTGTTACCCGATGGGAGCTCACGATCCCAATAAAGAGGAGATCGAATGGATCGACACAGGCGGCATTTATTATATTCCTTACTCCGCAATGATACCGCTTAACTCCAAACGCATCATCGCAACGGGAAAGTGCATCTGCTGCGACAGAATGGCTTCAACTTCGATTCGCTGCATCCCTGTTGTGATGAATACGGGAGAAGTCTCCGGATATGCCGCAGCTATGGCACTGCAAAAGAATATATCCCCTGCGGAGATCAACGCTAAAGAATTAAGAGAGCTCCTCGCGGAGAAAGGGCTTAATTTGGGTTA
>JAGPAO010000001.1 GCA_018063805.1 Synergistaceae bacterium
CTTACAGAAGAGAGGATTTCCCCCTCTAAGCAGGAGAGCCACTCTTCAAAGAGGCAGTTGATCTCAGGGCTTGCGGACGCCGCCAGTTGATTGCTCCGCAGAACGGATTCAAGCAGGCGAGCAGACGCAATTTCGATAGAATTCACCAACATTCCCAAATCCTTATTCCCGGTTTCCATTGATTTCTCATTCCTTTCTATGCTAAAAAACTATTTTGTAAAAGAACAACGATTTTTGCTACACTGTTTGCTGCTATTATATAATGAATGCGGTATGATGGTTAAGCTCAATTGAGGGGGGATCGCCAGTGTTTAAAAGAAAAGAACGAAAAGAGGACCCGTTTCCCGTCTCGGAAAAACAAACTTCTACGTGGAAACTTTTGTTAGGTGTGTGGCAGGAGTTTTTTTTGTCGTTGATGACCCTTATTGCTTTTTTTATCGGAGGCTATTTGGGGTTGCCTCCTATTATGGCCGCATGCGCTCTTTTTTTCTTTTTTGTTTTTGTCGAGTGCACTCCTGTGCGCCCTCTTTGGAGCTTGTTTGCCATTGAAATCATGTTGTTTTTTTCTCTGGCAATCTTTATCAAAGACCCGCTGGAATCGGGTGCGACGCTGCTTCTTGTTTTTATTCCCGGTCTTTATGCTTGCTGGCGCCGGCGATACCCCAAAAAAATATTCAGAATGCTGAATGACTTTTCTCAAGATGCGATACGCCAAGTGTCCTTGGAATCCATTTCCTTTTCTTCTCTGACCCACCTTGCGGAAATGGATCGTTATAAAAATGCGTATATTCAACTCTGGGATAAGGAGAAAGATGAAATGGTTCTGGTTGCTGGAAACCCCGTTTATGAAAACGGTCTTCGTTTCCAGCGAGGCCGGGGGGTTGGTTGGAGATGTTTTCAATCGGGTCGGGCTGTTTTGATTATGGATACATCGAGGGACCTCGATTATATCCCCTCGCCTCTCTGTGCTCGTTCTTGTGTGCTGCTGCCCCTTGTCGTGGGAGGACGGCGCTTTGGAGTATTAGGTGTTGAATCGACATCGTTGCGGCGTTTTAATAGTCGAGACGTGGAGGTCTTGTCGCTGTTTGCTGCTTTTATTTCTTTTGCTCTTCAGACTGTGGAGACGCAACAGGGAATGACGCAGGCGGTTCGTCAACAGAAGGATGTGTTAAAAGAGAAGGACGCGACAATAGCTTCATTGAAAAAAATGATGGAATCAGCGGTTTGGTTGGATTCGGCTGCTGCGGTAAAATTGCAAGAGGCGGATAGAGTGTGCGATAATACGCAGGACTAATGAATGAAAGAGGGGATATTCATGGCGGATTTAAATGAAGGACTCGGATTAAAGAAAACATACGATGAAGATAAAAGTGTTGAAAAGGAAAGCACTCTCCTTGTTTTCGATTTGGTAGGGGAGTATTGCGGGCTTCCCGTTAATTTGGTGCGCGAGATTGTGCACGTACCCCCGCGGATTACCCGCGTTCCTAACGCACCGGATTATGTCCGAGGCGTGATTAATTTACGAGGCACTGTCATCCCTGTTTTGGACTGTGCGATGAAGATGGGGAATACTCCTTCTCAGGGCTCTGCTGAATCTCGGATTGTGGTTGCCGAATTCGAAGAGGTTCTCTTTGGTGTTCTCGTGGACGCGGTGCGCGAAGTTCGTACGATTCCTGAGTCTTTGGTGGAGGTTTCCGGCGCTACGTCCCGAACAGGGGATATTGGAACCGACTATGTGACGGGGGTCGCAAAAATGGAAGATGGGCGTTTGATCGTTCTGTTGGATCTGGCCGCTTTGTTTGATATTAATGAACTGCTTGAAGAGGAGATGTAGCCGCATAAAGGGGTATGACGGAACGTTGAATGATTCGGATTGACTTGCACCTGCATAGTTTGCATTCCGATGGAACCTCTTCTGTTGAGGAGCTGGTGTCGTTGGCGCGTCAGAAAAGAGTTTCCGTACTGAGCCTGACAGATCACGATACGGCGGAGGGTATTCTCCCTTTTCTGACGAGCTGCAAACGAAATGGGGTGCAAGGGATTTCCGGCATAGAACTTTCTGCAAAGAGCCCATACGCATTGCATATACTGGGGTATCGTTTTGATCCGCAGGAACCGGAGCTTTTGCGGGCCTTAGAGAGAGTTCGGCAGGATCGGGATGTTCGAAATGTACAGATGTGTGAAAAACTCACGGCATTGGGAGTTTCCGTTTCATTCCAAGAGGTTCAGGATGAGGCTTTGGGAGGCGTTATAGCGCGTCCTCATTTTGCGCGTGTTTTGGTGCGAAAGGGCGTAGTCCCCGATGTGCGCTCTGCTTTTGACCGTTACCTTGGGGACGGGCGTCCGGGCTATGTTTCACGCGAGACACTCTCTGCTCGGGAGTGCATCGCCCTCATCAAGGGGGCGGGCGGGCTTGCCGTGATGGCCCATCCCTATTTGACGGGATTGAATGAGGACGAATTGGAAGTGTTGCTGCGAGAGTTAATCGGGCATGGTCTTTGGGGGATGGAGTGTGTTTCCTCTCATCATGATGCGGGGCAAATCTACCGTCTTTTGGCCTTGGCTGATAAACTGAATCTTTACCCCACTGCGGGATCGGATTATCATGGCGGAAATAGGCAAACAGCGGGACTTGGCGTTGTCGTCAGCGAGGAATTTTTGCCATGGGCACGTCTGGGTGTGCATTTATAAAGATTTTATGGTCATTTATGAGGAGGAGGCAGAATATGAAGCTGGATTTCAGAAGTGATACGGTAACGCATCCGACGCAGGAAATGCGCAACGCAATGGCTCTTGCTCCTGTCGGGGATGATGTGTACGAAGATGACCCTACGGTAAACGAATTACAGGCTTACGCGAGCGAGTTATTTCAAACGGAGGCCGCTCTTTACGTTTGTTCGGGAACAATGGGAAACTTGTTGGCTATCCTTTGTCACTGTGACCGAGGAGATGGCGTTCTTGTGGGCAAAGAGGCGCATATCTGGTCGCATGAGGCCGGAGGCATGGCCTGTATTGCGGGGACGATGCCCTTCCAGCTGGATGATTCTGCGGGCATTCCTTCGGTAGAGGAAATTCGGGCGCAGTATCGTGCCCCAGGGGATGTGCATGTCTGCCCCACAACGCTTTTGGCCCTTGAAAACACGCATAATTTTATGGGGGGATTACCCATTGCCCCCGCTGTGTTTGCGGAAGTGGCGGGCACCGCGCGTGCCTTGGGGATGAAGGTGCATTTAGATGGTGCGCGTTTGTTTAATGCCTGTACTGCCTTTGAGGTCCCTCCATCCCGTTATGCTGCGGAAGTTGATTCAGTGCAGGTTTGTCTTTCTAAGGGGTTGGGCGCGCCAATGGGCTCGATGCTGTGCGGAAAGAGGACGTTTATTGAAAAGGCGAGAATGTGGCGGAAAAAACTTGGAGGCGGGCAGCGGCAGGTTGGCATTGCCGCTGCGGCCGGGATGATTGCTCTGAGGGATATGCGCGGCCGCCTCGTGCAAGATCATGAAAACGCCTCCTATTTGGCGGAGCTACTGGAAAATACCGGAGTGGCAGTGGAACCCGTGTCCCATCGAACGAACATGGTCTTTTTTCAACTCCCCAAAGAGTGCTCTGAGGATCTTTTTGTTAAGCAATGTGCGGATCGAGGCCTTTTGTTGAATGGCGCAGGTAATGGAAGGGTACGCATGGTTACGCATCTGGACGTGGATCGCCAAGCGGTGGGTGATGCGGCGCTTTTAGTGCGGGAAGTTCTTGCATGACCTCTCCTTTCAAGAGCCGCGAGCAAATAGAAGCGCTTGCGGTTTGGTTGCTTGATCAATGTAAGGCTGCAGGGGCATCCGATGCGGATATACTCTATTCGTGCGGGACGTCCCATGAATTGTGCTTGAGGGATGGGGAACCGGAGGAATCCACTTCCGGTAGCTTTTCCGCATTGGGGGTTCGCACGCTTCTTCCGGATGGACGGCAGGGAATTGCCTATGGCAACCGATTGGACCGAGAGTCTCTTGCCGGATTGGTGCATTGGAGTCTGCATAATTGCAAGCACTCAGAACCGGAGGAGGGTATTTCTCTTTATCACGGCGGGGTGGACACGATGAACCAACACTTGCATCTCTATGATCCTGAGGTGTTGACGATCACACCATCGGTGAGGATGGAACACTGTCAAGAGATGACGTCCATAGCTAAAAAAGAGGATTCTCGCGTTGTTTCTGTTCGCTCCGCTTCCTGGAGCGATGGCTGGGGGGAGTCGCTTTATGCCACGAGTGCCGGTTTTCTCGGCTGGAGGGATGGAACTTCAGCCTCTTGTCATGTGACCGTTGTTTTTCAAGACGGCGAAACGACTGAAATGGGAGGATACGGGCAGCAGGATCGCTCTTTGGCTGCGCTTGTGCCCATTCTCTGTGCAAAAAAAGCCGTCAAGCGGACGAGCGACATCTTTGGAGGTAAGCCCATTCCGACGGGGCGCTACACCGTTTTGTTTGATCCTGAGACGACCTCTTCTTTGATTGATGAGATAGCAGAGTTGTTCTGTGCCTCTGATGTTTATCGCGGGCATTCGATGTTGGCAGGACGTCTGGGGACATCCGTTGCCAGCTCCTCCTTTTCGCTTGTGGATGACGGCACTCTTCCGGGGAGGATGGGAACATCTCCCTTCGATGCGGAGGGGGTTCCGACGCGGCGTACCGTTCTTGTGGACAAGGGAGTCGCTTGTTCTTATCTCTACAACTTGCAGTACGCACAAAAAGATGGGGTGGCATCGACGGGAAACGCAAGCCGCGGCATGTCTTCGTTGCCCGATGTCGGCACCTCTAATTTAATTTTGGAGGCGGGAATTTCGTCTCAAGGTGCGTTGATCGAATCCGTTCAATCCGGTTTTTTGGTGACGGAATTGATGGGGTTGCATACGCTTGATCCCGTCAGCGGCGATTTTTCGCTTGGAGCAAAGGGAATAGAGATAAAAAAAGGAGTGCTGTCGCGTCCCGTCAGCGGTGTTACCATTGCGGGTAATTTGCTGGAGCTTTTAAATAAAGTGGTTGCGGTGGGGAATGACTTTGAATTTTTTGGCTCCACAGGAGCGTGCACATTGGTGGTGGATGATATTGCAGTTGCGGGTCAGTAGATTTTTAGGAGCGCTTTGTCTTCTGTTGTTTTTATTTTGCGGCGCGGTTCAAGCTGCAACGTGGGAGCTTTGGCAGGATAATCTGAAAAAAGGAAACGTCACCGTCCGTTTGGCGCAGGCGGGAACACAAGTTGCGCTGGATGAAATGATGGTCAATCTTGGGTTTGTGGGGAGCACATCTTCTTCGGAGTTGATCGTTACCTATGGCGGAAAAAAACTGGAATTTTGGCAAGGATCAATGGTTGCGCGTTCGGCTGGGCAGCCGATTTCCTTTACATCACCGGTCGTTTTTGAGGGTGGACATTGGTGGGGGGAGAGCAGTACCGCGTTACGAGCCGTGGATCAATTCCTGGTTGCCGTCAATCGCCCGCACGGTTTGCGATGGGTTGTGCCTACGGCGGACACAATGCCGACAGAGCCACCCTCTCTTGCTCCCTCTTTCAAGGTTGTGGAAACCGTTGAAAAAAGAGGGGGGACACAGCTTACAAAAATTCGATGGGGCGAGCAGCCGAATGCACATCGTGTTGTGATCGATTTGTCGGGCCAGACGGATGTCTCCCTTGTGCGTCGTCAAGGAAAAACGGAAGTGATCTTTGCCGCTTCACTCACTCCCGATGTTAAAGGAGGGGGGAGTCCTTGGCCTACCCTCGTACAACTGCAGGTCGCCAATTCAGGGGGCAAATCCATCCTGACGTTTACCCACTCCGCAGCGGAGGTTAAGGGTTTTTGGCTGACAAACCCAAGTCGCTATGTCGTTGATTTCATGGGGAAAAAGGCGGATCCCAAAACAGTCCAAAAGACGAATCCCCCATCCCTTCCGGCGGTTATTGTGACCACGGATACATCGCGTCCCGCGGAGTCCTCAACGATAGGAACGGCCGAAGCGGTGGAAACGCCCGGCGTCAGACCGCAGGGAAAAAAACCGCTTGTTGTGATTGACGCCGGTCATGGCGGGCGTGATCCGGGAGCGGTCGGTTTTGGTTTGCGCGAGAAGGATATCAACTTGAAAGCCGCGATGCAGTTGATGACACAGTTGCAAAACAAAGGGGTTGAAGTGCGTTTGACGCGCAGAGATGACACGTACCTCAAGCTTGGAGAGCGGACAGCTCTTGCCAACAATTGGGATGCGGATTTGTTCGTCAGCCTGCATTGCAACGCACTCCCGGCGGGGCGGCATGCAAAGGGCATTGAAATTTATCTGATGGCTCCCCCCTCCGACAAAGACGCCATGAGCCTGGCTATTTTCGAAAATAAAGAAATTGCCGGTGAAGGAACGAACGACAGTGCGGCGGAGGTCAATGCCGATAAAAAAACGCGCCTCCTTTTGAAAATTCTCGGTGATATGCAGCAAAATGATAAGATAAGCGAGAGCACTGTCGTTGCGGAAAGCCTCTATAATCAGGCGAAGAAATCCGGTTTGGATATGAAGCGCGTTCGTCAGGCACCTTTCTTTGTCTTGCGGGGTGCCGGTATGCCTGCTGTCCTCGTGGAAATGGGTTTTATATCGGAGCGATCCGACGCCAATTTGTTAAATTCCGCTGCTTTCAGAGAAAAACTTGCCGCCAGCCTGGCTCAAGGGCTGGTTGGATACCTGAATCAAACGACAAGGGAGGGGACACCATAAATGAGAGAAGAACGGTATAACCGGGATCGAAAAGACGAAGAGGGACAGCTCCCGGAACTGCCCACTCGCTGGGAGCCCAGAGGCAAAAGGCTGCGAGAGGAAGAGGAAGAAGAAGTAAGAAAATCCCCTCTGATTGTAAGGCTTATTGCATGGGCATCCGTCATCGCGGTCTTTTTTGCGGTTGGCTATGGGGGGACGTCGCTGTTGTTCAAATGGATGGACTCAAAAGGATCAAACCCGGCAAACCTCATCGCGACCTCTGAGGACGCGAAAGAGTATGTCACGCAAAAAAGCCAGGGGGAAGAAACGACGGTTGAAGGGGAGAAAACCTTTACCCTCTCTATTCCCAATGGTACAGATGGTTTTGAACCAAGGACCATCCGCGTGCTGGGGGAGTTTCCCGAGGAGGAGATGCAGCGAGTGGTTTCCGCCTACGTGGATGCACTTAAAGAGGGCAAATGGTTCGACCCCGGTGTTCAGATTTTGCAAGTATTCAGAAGCGGCGAGTGGATCTATCTGAATATGAGCGCTCCTTTTCTTACATCACTGAAGGCGCTGGGGAAAGAAAAATCTCAACTTGCCCTGACCGGTCTTGTCAAAACGCTGAGCGATAATTTCAGCCAAGTGGCAAAAGTAAAGTTTTACGTCGACGGGCAGGAAGTGAAGGAAAAAAATCCCGTGGATTTGAGTCTTCCGTGGAAGTTACCCAAACAGTCGTGATGAGGATAGATGGCCGTTCCGGTTCCTGTCTTCGCCCGATTTCTCTGCTTCCCCGAGTTAATCGTTATGCGGAGGGATCTGCGCTGATCCATTGGGGGAATACCCAAGTGCTCTGCACGGCCACAATAGAGGAAAAGATACCCTCCTTTTTACGAGGTACGGGCAGAGGGTGGTTGACGGCGGAATACGCAATGCTCCCCCGGGCGACTCACACCCGAACATCAAGGGATGTTTCACGGGGGAAGTTGAATGGGCGCGGAAGTGAAATTCAGCGGTTGATCGGGCGAGCTTTGAGAGCGGCAGTGGATATGGATCAACTTGGAGAGCGTTCTATTTTGATTGATTGCGATGTGCTGCAGGCCGACGGGGGGACGAGAACGGCTTCTATTACAGCCGCCTTTGTAGCCGCTGCCGAAGCAATCCGCTCTTTATATGCAAATAAAATCATTGCATCCATTCCGATTAAAGCTCAGGTTGCCGCTGTGAGTGTGGGCAAGGTAGACGGGACTTGCCTGCTCGACCTTTGTTATGAGGAGGACAGCCGCGCCGAGGTGGATGCAAACCTTGTCATGGTCCACACAGGGGATCTGGTTGAAATACAGGGAACGGCAGAGCAGGGAGTCTTTTCCCGTACAGAGATGAACACGTTCATTGATTTGGCGTGGGGAGGGATTCAGCAGTTGCACGCTCTCCAGCTTGAGGCGCTAAACTTTACTGCACAGGAGGAGAAAGCCGTTGGATTTATCACTGATCGTTGTGGCAAGCACGAATCGGCATAAATATGAGGAGCTGGTGAAGCTCTTTTCCAAAACGAATATCTCCCTTCTTTTCGGAGGGGATATAGAAGAGGGTTTCGTGGTTGATGAGACGGAGGACACGTACGAAAAAAACGCATTGTTAAAGGCGCGTGCTTGGGCTCAGCAAACGGGTATGCCTGCTATCGCCGATGACAGCGGCATCGAGATCCTTGCTCTTGACGGTGCCCCTGGCGTTCTTTCTGCTAGGGCCGCACCTGGAAATGATGAGGATCGCGTTCGGTGGCTGCTGGATAAGATGGAGGGCGCCGCGGATCGGAGCGCGCGTTTTGTCGCCTGTATTGTTCTGGCTCTTCCGAATGAGGATGTATACTATGCCGCCACCGGGATGTGCACGGGCACAATCGCTCTCTCTCCCTCCGGCAGTGCCGGTTTTGGGTACGATCCCGTCTTTATTCCGGATGGCTACACGGAGACATTGGCCGATTTGGGTGAAGCCGTTAAATCGAAAAAATCTCATCGTGCAATTGCAGCTCGAAAGATGGCGCAAATCATTTCTTCTATGTTATAATACTCTTCCGTGTGAAGCTAAGTAACAACCATTGGAGGTGCCATTTTGAAAATTTTTCTCGCTATCATCCATTTGGTCATTTGCGTGGCCTTGATGGGAGTTATTATGATTCAACATCGCAAGAGCGGCGGTTTTACGGGCAGCTTTGGAGGCGGAGGAACACAGGCAGATACGAGTGGCGGTTCTTGGCAGAGGATGAATTCTCTCACGAAGACGACGGTTTTGTTAACGGGGGGCTTCTTTCTGCTGAGCCTATTACAATTGTTGGTTTAAGGGCGCTGATTTTATCATATTGCTCACGGGTATTCTTTTCTTGACATAGACTTATTGATACAACTATAATACCTTTTGGCTTTTATGTGGATATCTGCGTTGTGTCAAACAACGCTTGTTTTTTTAGAGGAGGAGGAGCAGCATGATCGGTAGCCGCACGTATGTGGCCAAGAAAGAAGCGGTCGAACGAAAGTGGTATGTGGTTGACGCCACAGATAAGCACTTGGGACGGCTCGCAGTACAGGTGGCCCGGATTCTTACGGGTAAGCATAAGGCGATGTATACGCCGCACGTTGACACAGGGGATTTTGTCGTTGTGCTCAATGCGAAGAAGGTTGGTTTGACGGGGAAGAAACGTTTGCAGTCCTGTCTCCATCATTACAGCGGTTATCAGGGTGGGCTTAAGACAACTTCTTACGGAGATGTCTTGGACAAACACCCGGAGCGTCTTATAGAGCGTGTTGTTTGGGGAATGCTTCCAAAGACAAAGCTGGGGCGTGCTATGTATAAAAAACTCAAGGTCTATGCGGGAGAACAGCACCCACATGCGGCGCAGCAGCCGGAGACCTTGGAAACCATTAATTGGTAGGGGGGAAAAAGATGCAGAGTCCTGTTGCTTACGTCTGGGGAACCGGTCGTCGTAAAAATGCAGTTGCACGCGTAAGAGTCTGCCCCGGAGAGGGCAAGATTCTCATCAATGATCGTACTCTGGATGATTACCTTCCTCGCTTTATTTGGAAGACTCAGGCTGTCGAGGCGCTTCGCGTTTCCGGCATGGAGGGTAAGGTCGATGTTTTTGTGAATGCGCATGGCGGCGGCCTTACGGGGCAGTCCGGTGCTATTCGCATGGGTATTGCCCGTGCGATGTTAAAGTTGAATCCGCAGTCCAGACCCGTATTGAAAAAGGCGGGGCTTTTGTCTCGCGATTCCCGTATGGTCGAGAGAAAGAAAGCCGGCCAGAAGGGTGCACGCGGACTGAGGCAGTACTCCAAGCGTTAATCGATTCTGGAGTGTTTTTTCTGCTTATTTTGTCTTTTCGGGGCCGACTTTGTCGGCTCTTTTTTTGTGTGTGAAAAAATATTTGCCCTTTTCCGTGTTATGATTCGGAGACTTTTGAGAGAGTGCTTTCTCTGTGAGGGCAGGAAGGGAGAGTTATGCGTGGACAAGCTGAAAGTAGATGATCGGTTTATTCAATCGAATCGGGAGGCTTGGTGGAGCATTGCCCTTTCCGTGGGGTATTTTGTTTTGTGGTATGGCTTCGCCTATGGATTGGGAAGCGGATTGGTTGCGGACTATTCCTATATATGGGGTCTTCCCGCCTGGTTTGTCCTTTCCTGCTTTTTTTCTGCCCCT
Source organism: Synergistaceae bacterium (assembly GCA_018063805.1). Classification (GTDB taxonomy): domain Bacteria; phylum Synergistota; class Synergistia; order Synergistales; family Synergistaceae; genus JAGPAO01. The sequence continues at coordinate 10,413 of JAGPAO010000001.1, forward strand.
CTCTTCTGTCTTGGTACGGCGCTCGTTATTCGGAAGTTTTTCGTGGAGGTTCCGCTGGATGGGTGGTTGGACGAATGACCCAGTTAAACTGGGGTATTTTGTTTCCCCTAATTCTTTACCTGTGCGGAATGTACGTTGTGACCATTTGGTTAAGCCGTAACAAAGGAATGCTGACCTCCGGAGGGTTTATTGAAGACTATTTTCTGGGGAGCAGAGGCATGGGGGCTTTTATTTTAGCTCTGACGCTCATGGCAACGTATACGAGCGGCAGTAGCTTTTTAGGCGGCCCGGGAATGGCGTATAAAATGGGGTTCGGATGGGTTTTACTCGCGATGATTCAAGTCCCGACGGCGTTGCTGACTCTGGGTGTACTGGGAAAACGTTTTGCCATCATTGCCCGTCGGATCCATGCGGTTACTTTGAATGATTTTTTGCGCGCCCGTTACCAAAGCCCTTTTGTCGTCGTCGGCGGGGCTCTTTCTATTCTCCTGTTTTCCTGCGCGGCCATGTCGGCTCAGTTTATTGCGGGAGGACGTTTGTTAGAATCCGTTACGGGACTCCCCTATGGTATTGCTTTGCTTTTGTTTGCGGGGACGGTCGTGCTCTACACGACGTTCGGTGGTTTTCGTGCCGTGGTGCTGACGGATGCCATTCAAGGTGTCATTATGGTAGGCGGAACACTATTGCTCCTGTACGCAACGCTCCGATCGGGGGGGGGGATAGCAGCCATCGTCGGGACGCTTAAAGAAATAGACCCGGATCTGTTGTCTCCAACGGGGCCTGCAGGATTTATTTCGCAGCCCTTCATCCTCTCCTTTTGGCTCTTAGTCGGATTCGGAGTGATCGGGCTGCCTTTTTCATCCGTACGCTGCATGGGGTATAAGAACAGCAAGGCGATGCATCGGGGGATTATCATCAGCAGTGTGGTGCTGACGGTTGTCATGCTGGGGATGCATCTGACGGGTGCTCTTGGGCGCGCGGTTATGCCGGGAATTGAACAGGTGGATCGAGTCATTCCGGAGATGGCGCTCCGCTTGCTTTCTCCTGTCCTTGCCGGAATCTTTCTTGCAGGGCCTCTTGCCGCCATTATGTCCTCCGTTGATTCCCAGCTCATCTTGGCTTCCGCTGCTATCGTTAAAGATCTTTATATCAATCATATTGCGGGCGAGAGTGGGAGTCTTGATGAAGGAAAAATCAAACGATTGAGCTTTCTGACGACGGCATTTCTCGGCAGCATTTCTTTCTTGATCGCATTTAATCCCCCCTCTGTCATCGTCTGGATCAACCTGTTTGCTTTTGGCGGGTTGGAGGCCGCGTTTCTGCTCCCAACCCTTCTGGGGCTTTATTGGAAGAGAGCGAATGCTGCGGGGGCTATGGCCTCCATGTTGACGGGAGTTTGCTCTTTCATAGGGATCTCTCAAATCACGAGCCGTGTTTTGGGTATGCACGTCATCGTTCCCTCCATAGCGCTTGCCCTCTTTGTTTTTGTTTTGGTGAGCTTGATCACAAAGCCACCGTCTCCTGAAATTATTAATATTTTTTGGGGGCATAAACGATTGCCGGAGAGTTCTGAGATTGACCGGCGTTCCTTCAGAAGCTAGACTAAAACGGATGTAGTAAGGATACCCGTAGGGGAAGGGGAGAAGGCCGTATGCTCGCTATTTTTAAGACTTGTCCTGAGGGACTTGTCGAAATTGATATAGAGAAGGACGAAATAGAGAGCGGCAGCTGGTTTAATCTGATTCGGCCGACGGCGCACGAACTGCGTCTGGTTTCGGAGATCACACAGGTTGAATTGGATGCGCTGCGTGCGGCATTGGACCAAGAGGAGGCCTCCCGTATTGAGGCGGAGGACGAGTATATTCTTGTCCTGACGAATATCCCCAAGAAGGGGGAGGATAATCCTTACGGAAACGATACAATCCCGCTTGGAATCATCGTAACCCCAAAGTTTATCATCACCGTATGTCTTGAAGAAAACGGAGTCCTGAGTGATTTTAATCCGATGCACCATCGGTTTTTCAGCACCTATAAGCGCACCCGTTTTTTGTTTCAGATACTGTACCGCACCTCCATGATGTTCTTGAAGGATTTGAGGAGCATGAATCGCCGGACGGATGATATCGAGCAGGCGCTTCGGAAATCGATGAAAAATGAGGAGCTCTTTCAACTGCTGGATATGCAGAAGGGGCTGACCTACTTTACGGTGGCTTTGCGTTCCAATCGATCTGTTATTGAGCGGCTGATGCGTTTTTGTTCCAACCCGCAAGTAAGCCATATGATCAAACTGCGGGAGGAGGACGAGGAGCTTTTGGAGGATGTCCGTATTGAATACGATCAGGCTATTGAGATGGTTCAGATGCACGGCGATGTCCTTGCCAGTATGATGGATGCCTTTGCGTCCGTCATCTCCAACAATCTGAACATGGTTATGAAGTTTTTGGCGTCCGTCACCATTGTGATGGCCATTCCCACGATGATCGCCAGTTTCTTCGGAATGAATGTGCCCGTCCCTTGGCAAGGGGAGGGGCTTGGGTTTTTATTTGTCTTTATGATCTCCTCCATGCTGACATTGGTCGTGACGATTCTTCTTTGGAAAAAACGTTTGTTTTAGGCTGCTGTGTTGCAGTGGGTTTAGTTGGAAAAGCTACCTTGATATTTTTATTTCCTATCCTGATATAGAATGTCGGAAACAAGAAAGAATGTCTTGAAAGAGATATTCTTTCTTGAAACTTATTCTGCCATTAGCGGTCATCACACTCACAGATCGCAATGATTCTACCCTTAAATTGAATAATCCCCTCTTTACGCATTTTTGCAAGCTCTCTAGACAGTGATGGACGCTGGATTGCCAGAACTTCCGCCCATTCCTTTTTAGAAAAAGGAAGCACGATGGTATGGCTGTTTTGTCGTTTTTGCTCGACCCGTAAAAACTCCATAATACGTTCTCGGATACTTTTTAACGCAATGGTGTCGATTTTTTTCATCAAAACAATCGCCTTATGGGATATTTCCGCTAAGAAACGTTCTAAAAATAAAGGGCAAATACTGCATAAATCAAGGATAGCGTCTTTGGTGAAGCTGATAATGAGTACATCTGTTTTTGCTATAACCGTCATTGGGAATGTGTGGTTGGAGTAAAAGAGCAAATTACTGCCGATGGTATCTCCCCTTGTGAAATTTGCTATTGTCATAATGTCACCGGATAATTCAAATGTTTGAACGGAAACAATACCGGTTACGATTGCATCAAGGCTGGAGCATTTCTCGCCTTTTAAATAGATAATCGCGTTTTTTTTGATTTTCTTGGCAAAAGCACGGGAAGGAATGTTGAGATTCATCAAGATACTCAGGTCGACAAGCTGGAACAACGGTATTTGGTAAATGTATTTTAATATATCCATCAGTTATTTCCGCCTTTACCCCTTAAGAAGTGTAACGTTGGTTACTCTTTTTCCCTTTGATTTACACTATACTACAGTCATCAATTATATGGAAGGGGAAGTAGCATTATGGAAATCCGGTATCCGTTCAAACAGACAAACGAAAAATTGGTGGAAAAAATACTTGATGACGATGCTGTGATGATCAACCACATGATATTAAATAAAGGAGACTCGTTACCGGAGCATTATTCTAACTCTAATGTTTATATGATCGTGGTTCGTGGTACTGTAACCTTGCAGTTAGAGGACAATATTGCAAAGAAATACGAAAACGGAAGCATTGTAAATATTCCCTATAACGTCAAGATGCATGTCTCAAACAGCGATGCGGAGCAACTAGAGTTTTTTGTTGTAAAAGCGCCAAGTCCGAGACTTTATCCTGCCTGATTTTTTAGGTTAAATAAACGTATAGGGCAGTTTGTTATTGTTTTGGAGGAGAGCACATGAAAAAATTGGTTATACCGCTGGTATTGCTTTTAGTACTTGGAGGAACCTTCTTGTTTCTAAAGGAGCAACGGGTGCTTGAGGATAAAAAGCAGCTTCGGGCATCCGGAACCATAGAGGTTACGGAAGTACAGGTTACGCCCCAAATCGGCGGGCGCATTCGCTCTTTGAATTTGAGGGAGGGAAGCCATGTACAGCAGGGAGATCTTGTCGTTAAGCTTTCCATGGACGGTTTGGATGCGAAAAAAGAATATGCCTTGGCGCAGTTGGAACAAGCGGAAGCAAGGCTGCGAGAATTAAAAGCGGGAAATAGAGAGGAAGAAATCCGCGAATATCGCGAGAACGTACGCGCCCTCGCCGTAAAACAGGAGCAGGCTCTTTTAGATGCCCGGCGGTACGCGAAACTTCTGGAGTCAGAAATCGTTTCTAAGCAGGAGGCGGAACAATACGCAGAAAATGCCCGTATTGCTAAAAACCAGCTTCAGGGTGCCAAAGAGCACTTGCGCCTGCTGGAAAAAGGAACGCGGCCGGAGGTTATTCAGCAGCAGGAACAGGCCGTCAAATCGGCGCGCGCTTCTTTGCAAATGGTTGAAACAGATCTCGCTCATAAAGAGGTACCGGCTCCTATCAGTGGATTGGTGCTCTCTAAAAACTATGAAGTGGGGGAAGTGGTCGCTGCAGGAGCTCCCATTGCCACTCTGGGAGATATGCGGGATTGCTGGGTTAAGCTCTACCTGCCTTCCACACAAATCGGTTTGATCCGTGTGGGCGGAGAAACCCAAGTTCGCGTTGATTCCTATCCGGACCGTGTTTTTATCGGCACAGTGCGGGAAATCTCGGGGCAGGCGGAGTATAATCCCCGTCTGAGTTTGACTCAAGAGGAGAGGGCTAATCAGATTTTTTGGGTAAAGGTGACTCTCTCCAACGATGAGGGGATTATGAAGCCGGGAATGCCGGCCGATGTCGTCTTTGCTCCATGAACACCTCAGCTCTTGTCTATCAATCTGTGGGAAAATCATACGATGGTGTGTGCGCGTTGGACTCGGTGAACCTTGAAATACAGCAGGGGGAAATTTTCGGGCTTATCGGTCCGGATGGAGCGGGCAAAACCACTCTTATTCGCACAGCAATGGGGATTATTTCGCCGGATAAGGGGAGCGTGCAGCTTCTTGGCGGAAAACCATCGCTGACGCGCAGCCGTGCAGGGTACGTCGCTCAGAGTTTCAGCCTTTATACACAGATGACCGTTATGGAGAATATTCGGCTATTTGCAGCTCTTTACGGCGGGGATGCACGTGCTCTGCTCTCCCGCACGGAAAATATATTGAGGAGAACGCGTCTTTGGGAGTTTCGTGATCGCTACGCGGGGGCTCTTTCCGGTGGGATGAAACAGAAATTAGCTCTGGCTTCCGGTCTGGTGCACGTTCCGAAAATTCTCTTTTTGGATGAACCGACGACGGGAGTAGACCCCGTTGCGCGAAGAGAATTTTGGGCCATCCTGTACGAGTTGAACCGAGAGGGGCTTACCGTAGTCGTCTCCACCCCCTATATGGATGAGGCAGACCTTTGTACGCGGATGCTTTTTTTATACCGAGGGCGCGTGATGGATCAGGGGACCGGTAGGGAGCTTCTGGCACGTTACCCGCATCAAATCTTGGAAGTCAACCTTTCCGACCGCAAAATTAGGACTGCTTTCAGAAATCACCCCTCTATTTTAGATGTCAACCTTTTTGGGACGCGTTACCACTTGGAGGTGGAGAATGCGGAAGAAGCCATCCCCCAAATTCGAGCGTTGCTCAGAGACAAGGGGTATAACGATGTGGAGATACGCCCCCTTGCCCCTTCGTTGGAGGATCTCTTTGTCTCCTTTGCGCGTAAGGAGGCGGCCTGCGCATGACAAACGTGATTGAAACGGATGTTTTGACGAAAAAGTACGGAGCTTTTACCGCGGTCAATAAGCTATCGCTGAACATTGAGGAGGGGCGTGTTTTTGGTTTCCTCGGCCCCAACGGATCGGGGAAATCAACAACTATCCGTATGCTTTGCGGGCTGATCGCTCCAACCTCGGGAACGGGGCATGTGCTCGGCGTGCCGCTCGGACGCAAGGGAAGGGAAATCAGAAAACAGATCGGCTATATGTCTCAAAAATTCAGCCTTTATCCGCAGATGACGGTGATTGAGAATTTAAACCTTTACGCCGGGTTATACGCCCTTCCCCCTGAGGAAAAAAAAGAGCGCATCGCCGCGATGTTGGAGATGGCTGGATTGACGGGACGCCAACAAGAATATGCGAAAAATCTTTCCGGCGGCTGGCGGCAGCGTTTGGCTCTAGGGTGTGCCATTTTGCATCGCCCTAAAATCCTCTTTTTGGACGAACCGACCGGCGGTGTAGATCCTAAAGCACGGCAGGAATTCTGGGATCAGATCTACGATCTGGCGCAGGAGGGTACGAGCATCATGGTCACGACACACTTTATGGATGAGGCGGAGCACTGTGATCGCGTGGGTTTTATCTATGCAGGAGAGCTCATTGCCGAGGGAACCCCGATGGAGTTAAAACAGCGCTTACCCGGTAGACTCTATGAGTGTCACTGTGAGGACGCGATGCGGCGGTTGGAGCAGCTGCAAGAGGCTGAACACCCTTCTTTGTTGGACGCCTATATTTCCGGATCGAGGCTGCGCGTTCTTCTCTCACCGGGGAGCGATCTTCTCGCGGATCCACTACTCAAAGATGAGGAATGGGAGGCGCTGACCCCAAGTATGGAGGATGTTTTTGTGTGGTTGACGAAATCACGTATCCGGATGGAGGAGCGGGGGTGAGTTTATGTATCGCTTAAAGGCGCTGATTATTAAGGAATTTATAGAAGTCTTCCGAGATCGCGGCTCCATTGCGCTCATGATTATCATGCCCGTCATGCAGCTATTGATCTTTGGGTTTGCGATCAACACGGACGTAAAGCATCTCAGAACGATTGTTTTGGATCAGTCCCGAAGCCAGGAGAGCCGCCAGATGCTGGAGTCCTTTCGTGCGAGCAACTATTTTGACATTGTGGCTCGGGCGGAGAACTTTGAAGAGTTGAATCGCGCTGTTGACCAAGGGGATGTGAAGGTTGGAATTGCATTCCCCCCCGATTTTGCCCCTCGTCTTTTGGGGGGTAGGGAGGCGCAGGTGCAGGTTATCGTCGATGCCACGGACAGCACTTCCGCATCGTCTGCGATTGCCGCTGCCTCCATGATCGGCACGCTGCAATCGCAAAAAATCCAGCAAAACCGCCTGATTGCGGCAGGGATCACCGTGCCCAAATCCTTAGTCGATGTTCGCATTCGTCCGTGGTACAATCCCGATTTTATTACTTCCTGGTATATGGTTCCCGGGATTATGGGCATACTGTTGACGATGACGCTGGTTATGATGATGAGCATTGCGATCGTGCGAGAGAGCGAGCAGGGGACGTTGGAGCAACTGCTGGTTACGCCGATGCGTCCCTGGGAGTTGCTGTTGAGCAAAGTGCTTCCTTACATTGTCATTGGATATGTGCAGGTTTTTGTCGCCGTTTTTGTCGGCATCGTAGTTTTTAAAATGCCTTTTCGGGGCAGCATGCCGCTGTTTTTCGGGGTGACGATCTTTTTTATTTTTGCCTCTCTTTCTTTGGGGATTTTTCTCGCGACGCTCTCTTTCAGCCAGATGCAGGCGCAGCAGATGGGGATGCTGATCCTGCTGCCCAGCGTTTTGTTATCCGGATTTATCTTTCCGTTGGAGGCGATGCCCCGTATTTTTCAGTGGATCAGCCGCGCTCTGCCGGTCACTTATTATGTCCGTATTGCCAGGCAGATCATTTTAAAAGCGGGAGGAATAGAATATATTTGGCGCGATGTGCTGTCGTTAATCGTTTTCTCTGTGGTTGTTTTTTCCGTCAGCATTGTCTTTTTTAAAAAGCGTTTTGTGCCGTGATCCTATCCCTTGAGTTTGTCTTGTCCCTTCTTTTCATTTGAGAGAACTTTGATATCACTTCTTTCTTTTATGAAAGGGGCTTTTTTTATGTAACGCTGAATCGATGTCTTCACTTCCGGTTGGAGGGAATGATATCCGTTGTTACTCCAAAAATCAGCGACCATCCCGTTTTTTTCACTTGGTATATACTCGCCGATTATTTCTGTGATTTTCATTAGGCTGAGCTGTTCCTCTATTGTCTGGAGAAAAGTTTTTTCAACACCGCGTCCCATAACGCGGCAGCTCATTAAAAAAGTGTCGACTCGTGCCGTTGTTCCTGATATTTCCGCAAGGGCGAGTATGATCTGTCCGTGCGCGCCGAATTTATCGCTGAGTGATCCAATCCATAGGTGCCATGTTGGGGATTCCACCTGTTGCAGCATTTGAGTCTCGGTCAGACGCCGCGTCGTCAGGTTGAACTGATTGGTCTTTTGTGTGAGCTGTGCTGCACGCGGAATGTCCGCAAGGGTTAGGGGGTTGATGGTGAGCACCATTTCAAGGGAGCGTAGGTATTCTTCCATAGAGCCAAACTGAGCTTTTAATCCCTCTCTCTTCTTCTCTGTTTGGTACTGTTCCGTTTTTTTTAGATCTTCATCGGTTAGGTGCAGTGTAAGGAAATAGTCGCGAGCAATATCATGGATAAAAGACTCCAACTGGCTGCTGTCCTTCGGGAATACAGGTACGGTTACCTCCGGCAGCGCGATGCGCACGGCCTCTTGCTCCACAGGGTTGTCGTCGATAAACACGAAGGAGCCCAACCCGATATTGAGTTGTTCGGCTATCTTCTCAATATTTATTGGTTTAGGATCCCAATTGGCGTAAAAGAGGGCGAAATCCTCCTCTTTTAAAATCATATCCGGGTGTTGCCGAAAGGGGATGAGGGCGTCCTCCTCGTTGTTTTTAGAGACAACGGCAAGCAATATCCCTTGGTTTTTTAGCTCTTTGATGCGCTTCTGGAATTGCCTGTATTCGGATCCGTTCTTGGTTGGTGCAAGAGCGATGCCTCCAACGCCGTTTTCTCCAATAATACCTCCCCAGAGGGTGTTATCCAAGTCTAGGATGAGGCATTTTTTGCGAATGCCGCGTACGGCATTTAAGATCCGCTGTATCTCTTTGAGCAGGAGCGCTTCGCCTGCTTGAGAGAAGGGAATGTTCCCCAACAGCCACATTCGCGGGTTGTAGAATCTCTCCCTTCCCAGATTGGCAGCCAGTTCCTCTAAATCCAGAACGGGGATGTTTCGCGTTTCAAGTTCCTGCCGCCAGAAGGTACATATGGCCCGTTCCGTGCGCACGGATAGAAGCGGTTGATGTTTGCGCTGCGGTATATCCAGCGTAGAGACGAAAAAAAAGAATTCCGGGTGCGCTTTAGTGTAACTTTCTATCAGATCCAAATACGGAAGCAGGGTTGATTTTCCCGCATCCTGAGATTCCATCCCCTCATCCCCCAGTAGTTCCGTTCCATCCAGCAGCAGAAATACAATGCCCTCTTTTAATGCGTTTAATTCGGATGCGGGGTTAGCAAGCTCCTGTACCCACGTGTTGTACCCTGCGGGAGTGTAGATTGTCTCCGCAACTTCCTTACTCGCACCAAGGCGGGCAGCAAGGCTCGCTATATTGATATTAGAGAGCAGTGAGAGTGTCATCGAGCGCTGGCCATGAGAAGAACCCCATTTGTTTTAAAGCGATAGCCCATGGGGGCAAGAAAATGGGTGATTTCGCGCAAGTCCTTTCGTCGATGGTAAACACAAACAAGAACATCGGGCTTGAATTTTATAAGTGTTTGGGCTCCTCCCATGAGTGCTTGTAGCTCGGCGCCCTCAATATCCATTTTGATTAAATCAACCGAGGATATTTTATGCGCTTCCACCAGCTCATCTAGAGTGGTCGCTATCATCACGCTAGATGTTGAAGAAGGATCTGATATAAATTCAGTGATATTGATTGAATGGGTACTTGCCTTGAGAACGCCTTCTTTGTTTGTATCCATTAATATTTTTTCGTGGATAAAGACTTTCCCCGTTTTTATTTCTTTTTCAAACGTTTTATAAAGCCCCTCACATGCGCGTTTAACCGGTTCAAAAAGATGCAGTTGAGAAACACTGTGTCGGATTTTGAGGGAGAAGAGCCCCTCGCATGCGCCGATATCAAAGACAATATCGTTCGGATTGGGGGTGTACAAATCAAGATAGTTATGTGGGTTATTAGGAAGAAGCTCTTTGTACAGAGTAGAAATCGTCTCAAGGGCATATTCCTTTGGCCAATAGAGCGTGTTTCCATCAAGAAGGGTAATTTCGGTCATGTCCTGATCTTCTTTCGCGGAGACAATGGGGTGGACATCTTTGTCTATGCCGAATTGGTTTATGAAGGCCCGTTTGATGGGGTAGCTGATCAACAGAGTAGGAAAGGCGCTCCAAGGAATATCGCTGCCGCGCCCGAATAGTTTGGATACAAGATTTCCAATATGTTCTTTAAAATAGGAATAGGTTCTGTTTTCTACCATGGTGATACCTCCTAAATTTTTACCACTCTGGCGGGGTAGCCCATCGCTGTGCAATTTTCGGGCACGTTTTGCAACACGATGCTTCCCATGCCGATGGTCGTCCCGCTGCCGATGGAGAGACCTTGTAAAATTGCGGACTGTACGCCAATGAGACAGCGCTCCCCGATGGAAACGTCTCCGGAAATATTGACGCTGGGCATGATGGAAGTGAAGTCTCCGACTGTTGTGTCGTGTCCTACTTGAGACCCGGCATTGATGAACACGCATCGTCCCAGTGCAGCGTCAACGCTAACAAAACAGAAACGAGTGATGATAACACCCTCTCCTATTTGCACACCGGGTTCGACGCACGATGAGGGATGGATAATGGTAGGGAAGGAAATTTCCGGATTTGTTTTTAGCTCGTTGTAAAGCGACGCTTTTGCGGCCGGGCTTGCAAAACCCAGCACAACGGAGACCGGAGTTTTCCGTTGCAGAAGATAGTCTTTGTTTCCGAGAACGGGAAGTCCTGAGATTTCTGTATGCGGTGTTGCGTCATCATCAACGAATCCTAAGATATCCCACGTTGTTTTTGATCGATCCATATCCTGTACCAAGGCCAAAATCTCTCGTCCGAGACCGCCGGCACCGTAGATAACCAGTTGCTGCAAAAAACTCACCCCTTTATGCTGTGTCCGCCATCCAAAACGAACGTTTGTCCTGTGATCCAGCGGCTTTCCTCAGAGAGTAAAAACGCGATCAAATGGGCTGCATCCTCCGGAGATCCAAGCCCCAAAGGATATCCTTGTTCAAGATTCGCCCTCTGTTCTGCGGTCATTTTATTGATGAATTCCATGGACATATCGGTTTGGATGACCCCCGGAACGACGATATTGAGCCGGATACCTCTTGGAGCCAACTCTGCTGCGGCCGCGGGTAAAAAACCCTCCAAGGCACCCTTTGTCGCTGCGTAGATCGTTTTTCCGATAGCCCCCTCGTGCGCGGCTAAAGAGGAGATCAGGACAAAGGAGGCTCCGTTTTCTGAGATTCTGCTTTTTTTAGAAAAACAGCGCACCAGTTCAAACGCGGAAAAGGTGTTTAATTCAAAGAGCTGCCGTATGTCCGCCGGTTTACACTGAGATAGAGGCGCTGTTTTTTGAGCTCCGGCACAGTAGACGAGGCCGGAAATGCCCCCTACTTGTTTTTGGATCTGCTCGGCGAAGGGCTCAATATTTTCCGGTAGCGCAAAATCACATGGGATAAAGGCCAGATCGGATACATCGCTGCCCGAGTAGGCCTCTTCAAGGGATTGTTGCGTTCGAGAACTGAGAACGAGCGATGAGCCCTTTTTCCTTAATTCATCGGCCGTTGCTCTGCCGATGCCGCGGCTTGCTCCAGCAATCAGGATCGTGCTCATGGTTTTTCTTTTGATGCCGTAACAACGGCATAAAGATCTCCCACGGTATTTAGCGTCAAGAAGGTTTCGACATCAAGAGCGACTCCGCAGCGTTCCTCCAAGAAAACGAGAATGGCAAAGCCCGTCAGAGAGGACCAAAAGTCCGCTGATTCGCGAAAATCGGACTCCATTGTGACCGTTTCCGGTTCCACTTCCAGAATGTCCGCCAATTCCTTTATAAAAAGTTCTTCCGTCATTTGCTCGCCTCCGCAATGGGATATTCAATAACACCGGGGCAAATGCAAGGGCCAATAGAAAAGGAAACGGCACCTAAAGAAAGGCCTCCTCCGAACCCTGCAGCCAAGACTTTTAATTTTTGAGATTCTATTTGTTGATGAAGCTCCGATGCCAGTGTAACGGGGATTGTAGGGGAGCTTGAATTTCCGTATTTATCAAGGCTAATGGGGAGAGTTTTGGGATTAAAGCCTATTTTTTTAGCTACCTGGCGGATCATATAGAGGTTTGCCTGGTGAAGGGCAAGGACGTCAAAATCTGCCGCCGTCTTGTTGATCCGTGACATTAAGGTGTTTAAGCAGCTGGGGGCTCGCGTTACCACAAAGTTAAAAACAGCCATTCCATCCATGCGCATATCAATGGGGCGGCGAATGCCTCCATCCGGGTATTCCCGATAGAGAGCGCTCTGTTCGTTGATCATTCCGCGAGAGCCACCTTCCGGAACGCAAAGGGCTTCACCTAGAGAACCGTCGGTTTCAAATTCAAAATGCCAGGGGATGCCTTCCGGATCAGGAACCAATAAAGTAGCTGTTCCCGCATCCCCGAATAAAAGAGCTGTCGTTTTATCTTTGGGTGAGACAAAATAGCTGTGTGTTTCCGCGTCCAAGAGAAGCACCGGTTTGTTAAGGGATTGAACCATCATGCTTCCGATCCAAAGCCCGTAAACATAGCCGGAGCAAGCCAGATCAACATCTAATGCGGCTACTTGTTTTGAGAGCCCCAATTGATGCTGTGCTTGCGTGCTGTTGTTGGGGAGAGGGTAGTCGGGGGTTTGTGTCACAAAGACCACACCTCCGATTTCATCCGGTTGATAGGCCCCCTCTGATTGAAGCTTGCGCGCAGCAAAAACGGCTAAATCCAGGGCGGTTACACCGCTGTCCCTCGGACAAACGCGCCTCTTCTCAACACCTGTTGCCCGAATAACACCCTCAAGTTCTTCTCCAAAGAGTTCTAATCCAAAGATGCGATTGTCGATGACGTTGGAGGGGACTGCGGCACAGATCCCCGCAATCCGCACTCCGGAAGAGATCGCTTCGGTCATGATTGTTGCTTGTCCGAGGCCGCGAGATTTAGAATATCGTTGACCGATCGAATACTTGCAATGTGTTCCATCGGAATGCTAAACCCCGCTTCGTCGAGAGCCATAATAATTTGCAAGACTTTAAGTGAATCCAGCGGTGCGGAGTTATCCTCTGTGATGTTTTCGCAGCCATTCCCCAGGATTGGTTTTATTAATTCTAAAAGTTGTTCTCTCATTTTTATAACCTCATTTCATGCAATGGTGAGGGGCAATGACCCCGTCATTTATCGATAGGATCGTGCTATTTTAATTGATCAGCACGATCTCAACGAGTCCAATATGTTTGGAATATAAAAAGATAACCTCGTTTCCTCCGAGCGCCGGTGCCGGAGATGCATTTATAATCTCAAGGAATCCCGCTTTCTGCAATGTCTTTTTTTGCGCGTCCCATTCCGTCTTCTCTATAGAAAAACAAGCATGGTACGGAGTAGCCCCCATTTTATCCAGCAATTTTGAGACGGGGGATTCAGGGCACAACGGCTCTACTAATTCAATCACATTTCCAGCTGCGTCAGAGAGCAACAGAATACGCACCTTGCGCAGCAGGTCTTCTGTAACCGATGAGGATTGCGTGAATCCGAGCGCGATAAAAGCGGAAAGCGCATCCTCTATGGAGGTTACCGCCCATCCCCAATGAGCCAAGGATAGATTTGTCATGGTTGTCAGAACCTCCTCATTATATCTGCTAATTGTTGCTATATGACCTATTTTAGCATGTGTTGCTTATATTCTTCGCACAGCCTCTGTGCGGAAACGTCATCTTGCAAGCTTGTTTCTTGTAGTAGTTATCGCCTTCTTTCGGTATTTTTATGTGCTATGATTAGATGGTATCTACCAAAAAGAAGGCTATTAGGGGAAATAGAGGGGTCTTTTATAGAGAAAGAGGTGCGCTTTGTATGGATAAAAAGCAAAAACAATTTTCGATAGGGTATTTTTTTGTCACGCTTTTGATTATGTGGCTGTTTAACGATCTTGTCTTTCGTCCTCTTGTAATAAAAGAGACAGAGGTAAGCTACAGCCAATTCCTTCAGTATTTGGCGGACAATAAGGTCAGCAAGGTTTCTTTGGGTGCGGATCGCTTTACGTTCTATCTTAAGGATGGTGTGGACGGAGCGGCTACCGTTCGAAATGCCGTGCGAGTAGAGGATCCCGGTCTCGTAAAGCGGCTGGAAGAGGCTAAAGTCGATTTTTCCGGTGTCAATCAGACCCGGGGGCTCTTGGAACAGCTCATGGGTTGGGTTGTGGCTTTCCTGCCGCTTATCCTCATCTGGTACTTCGTTTTTCGCCGCATGTCGGGCGGTGGGGGAAGTGTGCTATCTTTCGGGAAGAGCAATGCGCAGGAAATCCAAGGGGAGATGACCGGGATTAAATTCCAGGATGTCGGTGGTGTCGGAGAGGCGGAAACGGAGCTTCGTGAAATCATTGAATACCTAAAGGATTCCTCGCGTTTTGACCGACTCGGAGCCAAGCTCCCCAAGGGCGTTTTGCTGGTGGGTCCTCCCGGGACGGGGAAAACCCTTTTGGCAAAAGCCACTGCAGGAGAATCTGGGGTTCCTTTTTTCTCCCTCACAGGCTCCAGCTTTGTGGAGATGTTTGTCGGGGTGGGGGCAGCCCGGGTGCGCGATCTTTTTGAACAGGCAAAGAAGAAGGCTCCTTGTATTATTTTTATCGATGAGATTGATGCCATTGGGCAGGCTCGATCTACAATTGCGGCGATGAGCGGTAACAGTGAGAGGGAAAATACGTTAAATCAGCTCCTCGCGGAAATGGATGGTTTTCAACCAAATTCAGGTGTGGTGATTATGGCGGCGACCAATCGGCCGGAAATTTTAGATCAGGCGTTGGTGCGCCCCGGAAGGTTTGATCGGCAGATACAAGTCACCCTGCCGACAGAGGAGGGGCGGCTGGAAGTCTTAAAGATCCACGCCCGCAATATCCCCATGGATGGAGACGCGGATTTAAGGCGCATTGCTAAAATCACCTCCGGATTTTCCGGGGCGGATCTGGCAAACATCCTCAATGAGGCCTCGTTGCTCGCTGTTCGGCGCGAAGCGAAAACGGTCGAAATGGAAGATTTGGATTTAGCGATTGAGCGCGTTGTGGCCGGTTTGCAGAAAAAAACGCCCCTTTCTCCGCAGGTGCGGCGAAAAGTGGCTTACCACGAAGTAGGGCATGCGCTTTCCGCTTACTACCTCAAACATGCCGATCCGGTGCACAAAATCAGCATCATCCCCACAGCGAAAGGGGCTCTTGGATACACGATGCAGATGCCGGAGGAGGACCAGTATTTAATCACCGAGGAGGAGCTGAAAACTCGGATGGCGGTCATGCTGGGGGGGCGCGCGGCGGAACTCTTAATTTTTAATGAGGCCTCTACCGGGGCCAGTAATGACCTGGAACGTGTGACAATGTTAGCACGCCGTATGATCACGGAATTTGGCATGTCAGAAAAATTAGGGCCGGTTCGCTATTCCAATACGGAGGGGATGTACCTTCAAACGGGATCGACCAACAGGACGGACTTAAGCCCCAAGACGCTCGCCTGTATTGATGAAGAGATACGCGATCTCATTAAAGACGCACAGCAGCGTTCCATGGACATTCTGATAGAACATCGGGCTGTGCTGGATGCAGTGGCGAAGCTGCTGCAGGAGAAAGAAGTCATATTGGGCGAGGAAATTAAAAAAATAGCGGAAAAACTGGATGAGGCATACGATATAACGGGAGGAATCAGCGAGTGAAACTGACAGTCATTGGAACGGGGTACGTGGGACTTGTGGCCGGAGCCTGCTTTGCAAAATTTGGGAATGAAGTGCACTGTGTGGATAAGGATCCGCGCAAACTTGCGATTTTAAGAGAGGGGAAATCCCCTTTTTACGAACCGGGGCTTGGGGAAATACTCACCGCGTGTTTGAGAGAGAGGCGAATTTTTTTCACGGATGACCTTCTCTCCGTCATGCCGGGGACGGATGTTTGCTTGATTGCTGTCGGAACGCCTACCGATTGTTCCGGTTGTGCGGCGGATCTTCAATATGTTGAAGCGGCGGCGCGTGAAATTGGTGCTTGCATGAATGAATATAAACTGGTCGTCACAAAATCTACGGTGCCCGTCGGTACAGCGGAAAAAATCAGAAAGGTGATCCAGGAAGAACTGGACCGCCGCGGCGTTCAAATCCCCTTTGACGTGGCATCCAACCCGGAATTTTTACGCGAGGGTGCAGCCATAAGGGATTTTCTGGAGCCTGATCGCCTTGTCTTCGGCGTTGACAGTGACAGAGCTGCGAGAATCTTATATCATCTGTACTCTTTTATCCCTCAAGAACGTCTTTTTAAAATGGATATTCCCTCCGCAGAGATGACGAAGTACGCCGCAAATGCGATGCTGGCGCTGCGCATTTCATTTATGAATGAAATCGCTCAAATCTGTGAGCGCACAGGGGCGGATGTGGAGAATGTCCGCATGGGAGTCGGTACGGACAGCCGCATAGGGGATCAATTTTTACGGGCAGGGTGCGGGTTCGGCGGCTCTTGTTTTCCCAAGGATGTGCGGGCGCTGCAGGATTTTGCGCGCGGTGCCGGTTATGAGTCCAGGATCCTTGCTGCGGTAGAACACGTCAATGAAAAACAAAAGGAAATCTTGTACGATAAGCTGGAGCAGCACTTTGGTTCCCTTGCGGGCAAGAAAATTGCGATCTGGGGGCTTTCCTTTAAACCTAAAACATCCGATGTGCGCGAGGCTCCGTCGCTCGTACTGATTCACAAATTACTGGAACAGGGAGCCACGGTGCAGGTGCATGACCCGGAGGCAATGGACGAAGCGCGCCTAACCTTGGGGGATATTCCGGGGATAACCTATGTGGAGCAGCACTTTGATGCCCTAAACGGCGCGGATGCGCTTGTTTTGGTTACGGAATGGGATATTTATCGCCAGCCGGATTTTAACCGTGTGCAATCAATGCTTTCTTCGCCTGTGATTGTGGATGGACGTAACCTCTATTTGCCGGAAGAGTTAATCGGGCTTGGTTTTTATTACTATGGGATTGGGCGTCAGTTGAACCGTTCGGTTTAAGCGCACTACAGGAATGCGACTCTTACAACCAAACACAAAGCGGTTTGCCCTTTGCCGTATATGGTATTGACTTTAGTAGGCGATCGGTCTAATATAAGTGATATGAAAATAAACTCGAAGATTCCTCGTGGGCGACCGCCTAAACAACGTGATGGACAATTAAACACACGAGAATTACTCATTATGGCGGGTGTTGAAGTCTTAACGGAAAAAGGTTATTCCGCCGCAGGGATCGATGAAATCTTAAAGCGGGTCGGAGTGCCAAAGGGGTCTTTTTATCATTATTTCAAGAATAAAGAGAGCTTTGGTCTCGAAATTCTTGAATGCTATGCCGCTTATTTTGCGCGTAAGTTGGAACTTCATTTTTGTGATAATTCACTTCCTCCTTTTGGGAGGATACATGCCTTCGTTGAGGACGCGAAGGATGGCCTGCGTCGGTATGGCTACACGCGCGGTTGTTTAGTCGGGAGATTGGGGCAGGAAATGAACGTTTTGCCGGAACCTTTTCGCAATCGCCTTATTGAAATTTTTGAGGATTGGCAGACGCGCTTGGCGAGTGTTTTAAAGGAAGCACATAAGGAAAAAGCCTTTTCGACGCGCTTGAGCTACGAGCAATTAGCAAGTTTTTTCTGGATTGGCTGGGAGGGGGCAGTGTTGAGGGCAAGCATCGAGCGTTCTTCAAAGGCAATCGATATTTTTACAGAAGGTTTTTTGAGCGGATTGTTAGCAGAGTGATTTTTTTTAATATTTTATAGACGATCGGTCTAGAATGGGGTGTTGTAGATGTTTAAAGGGATTTTGATTGAAAAAGATGAAAATGGTTATAGAGCAGAGCTGAAAAACATTGATGAGCAACAATTGCCTGAGGGAGACGTAACGGTTCGCATCGCTTATTCATCATTAAACTACAAGGATAGTTTGGCGATTACGGGTAAAGGCCCTGTTGTCCGTCGTTTTCCTATGGTTCCGGGTATTGATCTTGTGGGTACAATCGAAGAGAGTGATAATCCGCAGTATAAAGTCGGGGATGAAGTCCTTCTTAATGGCTGGGGCGTCGGGGAAACCCACTGGGGTGGATTGGCACAGATGGCTCGGTTGAAAGGGGATTGGCTTATTCCTCTTCCCTCGGGGTTTACACCATCTCAAGTTGTGTCCATCGGAACAGCAGGATATACGGCGATGCTGTGCATCCTCGCGTTGGAGAAAAACGGCGTGAAACCGGGAGACGGTGAAATTCTGGTGACTGGCGCGGCTGGCGGTGTTGGAAGCATCGCGACAGCGATACTTTCAAAGCTTGGTTATACCGTTGTTGCGGTTTCGGGCCGCACGGCAGAAGCGGAATATCTGAAACGCCTGGGAGCATCTGAGGTTTTAGACCGTTCGCAGTTTTCTTCTCAGGGCAAACCGCTTGGTAAGGAACGTTGGGCGGGGGCTGTTGATGTTGTCGGCAGTCATACCTTGGCAAACGTATGTGCTACGATGAAATATCGTGGGATTGTAACAGCCTGTGGTTTGGCCGGAGGAATGGATTTTCCAACGACTGTTGCGCCTTTTATCCTGCGCGGTGTGACGCTTGTCGGGATCGATAGTGTTATGTGTCCAAGGGCGGATCGATTGGAGGCGTGGAGGCGTTTGGCAATGGATTTAGACTTATCCCGATTAGAATTAATAAGCTCCGAGGTCGCTTTGTCAGAAGTTATTCCTCTTGCGGACAAGATGCTGAATGGCGAGATCAGAGGTCGGTTTATTGTTGATGTAAACCGTTGATGCCCTAAACGGCGAGGATGCGCTTGTTTTGGTTACAGAAGATGGACGCAACCTCTATTTGCCGGAAGAGTTAATCGGACTTGGTTTTTATTACTATGGAATCGGGCGTCAGTTGAACCGCTCGGTTTAAGGGAATGAACGCGTGAGGGGGCATTGCATATCCCTCACGCGTTCATTTTTTTTTTAAACTTTTTTCTTTGCTAAGACCACCACAGGGACAAGCAGTCCGCAAAGGCCTAAAAAGCCAAGTCCGCTGTTGCAACTTCCGCCACTGCTGTCACCGTTATTTTTTGACGTGTATATCTGCGCTAAAACGGCGCTATCCGTCATGCCGACTTTTGTCGCGCACATTTTGAGCGTCGTATCTATCGAAACGGTGAACGGCTCGATGTACGTTTTTCGCGCTGTGTTTGCCACGGGGTCGCTGCCGTCGAGCGTATAGTAAATCGTTGCGTCCAATGTGGCAGAGGTAAGAGTCACTGTCTGTTCGCTGCTATAAAAACCTCCTGGGGGGGTGGCTTTTGGTGTGCCCACGGTGTTCGTTGCTTGCGTGTACGTCTGTGTCAAAACGGCACTATCCGTCACACCTGCTTTTGCCGCGTAGGCTTTGAGTGTTGTGCCCATCGCAACGGTGAACGGTGTGCTGTACGTTTTTCGTGCTGTGTTTGCCACGGGGTCGCTGCCGTCGAGCGTATAGTAAATCGTTGCGCCCGATGTGGCGCAGGTAAGCGTCACCGTCTGCTCACTGTTATACGAGCCTCCGGGGGGGCTGGCTATTGGTTCGGCCACGTTCGTTGCTTGTGTGTACGTTGCTGTCATGATGGTGCTTGGGGTCATCCCCGGTTTCTTTGCATAGGCCTTGAGCGCCGTTCCCATTGGGACAGAAAACGGTGCGGAGTATGTTTTGCGCGTGGAAGAGGTTACGGGGTTGCTCCCGTCGAGTGTGTAGAACATCGTCGCGCCTGTTGTGGAACAGGCAAGCGTGGCTGTTTGCGCACCGGTGTATGAACCGCTAACCGGGGTGGCGGTAGGCGTGTCGACCAAGGTTGTCGATATCGCAACGATTTTGCTGAAATAAGGAGCCCAATCCGATTGATAATTACTCACGCGATTGGCAGGTGCGTAAATGGTTACGGCATTCGCACTCATAAAAGCAGCGTTGCCCAGTGCAGGGGGCGTGTCCGTGTTTATGGTTACGCTTGTCAGGTTCGTGCAGTCACGAAACGCATTCCCGCCAATGTTTGTTAATTGAGTGAGGCCGGATAGATCCACCGTCTTAAGTGCGCTGCAATATCGAAATGTTCCCTCTCCAATGCTAGTTAAGTTGACGAGGCTGGACAAATCAAGATCTGTGAGAGCCGTAGGCCCCAAAAGGGCGTTATTCGGAATGAACGTTTGATTGTTTCTCAGATCTAGCTTAAATGGGGCTGTAAGCCCTCTTAATTTATCCCAGTCGGTTGTTTCAAGGGCACTACCTGTAATGATCAACGTGTCGCCTGTGTTGTAGGTGGGATTGATGGTTGTCCCTGTGGTTTTTGTTATCGGGACATCTGCTGCTGATGCTCCTGTGGAGTGCATCGAGGCTATCAATAAAACGGTAAAAATGACTGCTATGAGCGTTTTAGAAAGCTTTTTCTTTGCTTTTCCTTTTTGCTGTGTCATCTTCGTTCTCCAATCCTTCGTTTCGTTATGTTTTTCTGCCTGTGAGCGCAATCGCACTGGAATAATAACCGGCAAGCCTCCTTCCGAAGTTGTTCTGATTACTGGCCTACGAGAAAGGTTTGTCCGGCGCCTCCGTTTCCTTGAACCTAATTTCGCAAGAATACCATTACTCCATTCTGTTCTTTGCTTTGTTCTATTGTATCAAAGATAACCATGAAAAAAACAAAATAGAAGGAAAATTCGAAATAAATTTTCTCTTGTGTTTTTCGTGTCGTAGGCAATGGCTAACGAGCCCTCACGTGCTTGATTTTATTTTAAAAATATGTAAACTATAGGGAGAAAACTAACTGTAACGGAACTAAGATTTCTTTGTCTTGCTAAGAGCGGGATGTTTGGTTTGCTTGATCGATATTGCAATGTAGAAGTGCTGTTCGTGAGTCAGATTTTAATCGAAGAAATCAGGTGGTTTTATGGAGTTTACCAATAGATTAATCAACGAAACCAGCCCGTATCTTTTGCAGCATGCTCATAACCCCGTTGATTGGTACCCGTGGGGGAAAGAGGCTTTTCAAAAAGCTGCGGATGAAAACAAGCCTATTTTTTTAAGCGTGGGTTACAGCACCTGCCATTGGTGCCACGTCATGGAACATGAAAGTTTTGAAGACCCGGAGGTAGCTCAATTTTTAAATGAGCACTTTGTCGCAATAAAAGTGGACAAAGAAGAACGACCGGACATTGACAGTATTTACATGAGCGTATGTCAGGCGATGACGGGCAACGGCGGTTGGCCTATGACTATTTTGATGACGCCCGAACAAAAACCGTTTTACGCCGCGACGTATCTTCCCAAGCGCAACTGGTATAACATGCCGGGGTTATTGGATTTACTTCCTCAAGTCTCCCGAAAATGGCAGATGGAGAGAGGAGCCGTTGAGAAAAGCGCGGACAGTATTATCGATTTTGTTAAAAAATCCGAGACGACGGGAGCGCAAAGGGGACCCTCTTGCGAGATCATCAAAGGGGCTTACGGAGATTTGAGTGGGAGTTTTGACAAAACATTTGGCGGGTTTGGCAAAGCGCCTAAATTTCCAATGGCTCATGAATTATCCTTTTTAATGCAGTACTACCAGACGGAAAAAGAAGAATACGCCTTGGAAATGGCGGAAAAGACGCTGATTCAACTATACAAGGGCGGGATTTTTGACCACATTGGTTTTGGCTTCTCTCGCTATTCCACCGATAGGAAGTGGCTTGTTCCCCACTTCGAGAAGATGCTGTACGACAACGCCTTGTTGATTATGGCTTATGCGCAAGCCTTTGAGATAACAGGGAACGACACGTACAAAGAGATCATTACAAAAACCGTATCTTATATTTTTAGAGAGTTAGGGGATGAAAAAGGCGGTTTTTATTGTGCTCAAGACGCGGATAGTGAGGGTGTTGAGGGTAAATATTATGTCTTTAAGCCAACCGAAATCAAGAGCATTTTAGGGGATTCCATTGGGGACGAATTCAATAAAGTATTTGATATTACGGAAAGGGGAAATTTTGAAGGCAATAGCATCCCTAATTTAATTTCTTCATCGGATGCGCACCACGAAATGGGCGTTTATATACCCCAAATATACGCATATCGAAAGAGCCGATATGCGCTGCATCTGGACGATAAAATACTCACCTCATGGAATGGCTTGATGATCGCTGCGTTGGCAGTGGCGTATGGTGTTGTTCAAGATAAAGAGTACCTTAAAAAGGCAGAAGAGGCTAGCGGCTTTATTAAGGATCATCTAACTCAGGAGAATCGCGTGTTTACCAGTTACCGGAACGGTAAACGCACCGCAACAGGATTTATCGATGACTACTCTTTTTACATCTTTGGCTTGCTGGAGCTTTATCGAGCGACATCAAAAAAAGAGTACTTGGATGACGCTCTGAAATTCACTAAAAGGGTGATAGAAGAATTTTACGACCATGAAAGGGGTGGTTTTTATCTGTACGGCCAATCCGCGGAGAAACTGCTGATGAGGCCGAAGGAAACGTACGATGGGGCAATCCCCTCGGGGAACTCTGTAATGGCTTCTAACTTGTTTTATTTATCGCAATTAACCGGAAAGGATGAATATGAGCGTCTTGTAAGACAGCATTTCGGATTTATGGTGAAGGCGGCTTCCGGCTATCCCTCAGGTCATAGTTTTTTTATGACGGTGCTTTTGATGGGGCAAGGGGTAGGCCTTTAGGCCGTAAAAATTGTTTTTTTAAAAAGATGAATAGGTGGGTGTTTTGTTGATGAAGGGTACGAAATTTTTCAAGTGTTGCTGTTTGGGGCTTTTTCTTTTTATGTTTGTTCTGTCCAGCGGTGCGGCTTTTGCTGCAGCTCCGTTTCATATAGGGATCGCAACGCTGACCGTATCGCAAGCGGAGGATACGTATAGAGGTGCCGAGCACATGATGAAATTGTACGGTGATGCGGAGAAGGGCGGCTATATCAAACACGTGACGATGCCGGATAATTTTATGGCGGAGATGGAGACGACGATCACTCAGATTGTGGGGCTGGCGGATGACCCTAAGATGAAGGTGATCGTGGTGGATGACGCTGTTCCCGGTACGACGGAGGCTTTTCGCAGGATAAAGGAAAGGCGTAAGGATATTCTATGTTTTGCGGGGAATCCGCAAGAGGATCCCAATGTGATCAATTCGGTGTCGGATATGTCTGTCCTTCTGGATATCGTAAACAGAGGGTATTTGCTTGTGGATTCAGCTAAGAAGCTGGGGGCAAAAACCTTTGTGCACGTGTCGTTTCCTCGGCACATGAGCATAGAGGTCATGGCGCGCAGAAGAGCCATTATAGAGCAAGCATGCAAGGATCTTGGGTTAAAATTTGTGTTTCAATCCTCAGCGGATCCCACAAGTGACGTTGGGGTTCCCGGTGCTCAGCAGTTTATCCTTGAGAAGATGCCCGCATGGATCAAGCAGTATGGGAAAGACGCGGCTTTTTACACGACCAATCAGGCGCAGACAGAGCCGATGCTGGTGCAGATAGCCAAATACGGCGGTATTTTTATCGAACCGGAGCTGCCCTCGCCGTTGCAGGGGTATCCCGGGGCCTTTAATGTCAATCTAAAAAAAGAAGCGGGAAATTGGCCGGCAATCAATAAAAAAGTCGAAGAGGCGGTTGTGAAGGCCGGCGGTAAGGGGCGCATGGGGTCAGGTGCCTATTCGTTCAGTTGGACGAGCGTCTGTGCGCTGGTTGAATACGGAAAAAATATCGTAGAGGGAAAAACAAAGCCGGGTAACGCCAAGGCGCTTCAAAATGCGTACGGAAAATTTACCCCGGGTGCGAAATGGTCAGTAGAGCCATACGTCGATATTTCAA
The DNA here is from genome assembly GCA_018063805.1 of Synergistaceae bacterium. GTDB lineage: Bacteria > Synergistota > Synergistia > Synergistales > Synergistaceae > JAGPAO01. The sequence goes on from JAGPAO010000001.1 coordinate 34,418, forward strand.
CCGGAGTTAGGGCGAAGAACCTCATGATGGTTTTTCAGGATACGTACATCTACGGCAAGGGCTATTTGAACACCCCCGGCGTTAAAGTCCCCGGAAAATACGCCAAGGTAAAATAAGCGGCAGCACGGCTAAGGCTGCGGACAACTTCGCGGAACATCGGATGGCGAAGTGTCCGCAGCGTGTGTCGGCTTGCGTTCTGTCCCAAAACAGTGACTCTCTCCCTTGCATTGCAAGCCAAATCCTCTGAAAAATACAAAAAATTTAATTTAAGTGATAAAATACGTCTGTGCTTATGAAGTTATAGGCATTGCGCCAAAAAACGCCATCGTAAATTTAAATGATGGATATTGTCTGTTGTTGTAAAATTCTGTGACAGCAAGCGGCGAGTGGGTAGAAGATATGTCATTGGGTTTATTGGGCAAGGATGCGCTGATTGCCGCGAACGCTCTTATGGAAATAAGGAGGTTTTAT
>JAGPAO010000180.1 GCA_018063805.1 Synergistaceae bacterium
AAAATGAAAAATTTCTTTCTCTCGCCTACGGGATATTTTTCTCCGAAAACGCGCTCCTCCTTCGGAAGAACGGCCTCCGTACGCTCATTAATTCTAACGAGAATCTGATCATCTTCGGATTTAAAAATGATACCCGAAACGAGATCACCCACTCGATCCGCAAACTCATCAAAAATAATCTGCCGTTCAGCATCTTTCAAACGCTGGATAATAACCTGGCGAGCTGTTTGAGCGGCAATTCGACCAAAGTTTTCAGGAAAGACTTCAATCCTAATGACATCACCGATTTCAACATCAGCAAAACCTAAAGCGACAGCCTCTTCCAGCGTCATCTCAACATCGGGATTCTCCACGCTCTCTACAATTTGATGGATTTCCCAAAGGGATATATTTCCATCGTTTAGATCCACGTGGACATCAACCGCTTGGTTCCCATTTTTATATTTCTTATACGCGGACACCATGGCGGCCTCAAGACTGGATGCAATTATCTCTATAGACAATCCTTTTTCCGTTTCTATCTGTTTTAGCGCCCGCATAAAATCCTTGCCCAGCTGCATGTTATTCTCTCCCTTCCGGTGAGGAAATACTCATCAATTTTTTTTCTTTTCCCCTTTTTTGGGTTTAAACACCAGATGACCGGATCGTATGGACGCAAACTCTATGATTTGTTCCTCTCCTTCCGCATTACGGATGGCAATAGAACCGTTCAAATCCACTGACACAATCATTCCGCTGATTTTTTTATTCTTCGCTAATTTTACTACGGCTTCACTTCCAATAAAGCGTTTATAATGCTCCATTGTTTTAAGAGGTCGTTCCACCCCCGGCGAACTGACTTCTAAATAATAATGTCCGGTCAGGGAATCTTTTTCATCCAAGAATTCACTGATTTTTCGAGAAACGCTCTCGCAGTCTTTCAGCTCTACCCCGGAAAGAGAATCAATCATCACAGAGAGAGTGGATGCATCCTCTTGGAACCGTAAGCCGCATTCAATACATTCAAACCCTGCGGCGCTCACCAGTGCTTCTATTTCCGGGAACAGAGTGGATTTCAAGTCCAAGGCCTTCATTATCTTCTGCACCACCCATCATCACAAAAAGAGTGGGGGTAAGCCCACTCTTCAGAGTTTGCTATTCATTACTCACAGCAAATGTAACATGTTCTGCTGTAAATGACAACTACAAAGATACTCTACGCGCAACAAAAACTAAAGAAACATGTCGGAAACAAAATCGCCCCACCAGTCATCCATCCCGGCGGTGTAATCCTGTTCTATGTCCACAACAAGCACATCTTCAAAAAGAACATCCTCTGCTAAATCAGGCAGCAGCTCAATTCCCTCTCTGTCAAAAACCTTCTCTTCTTCCGTGAACCCCCATACGTGCATCTGCATCGCCTCCAAAAAATTGCGGGAGAACTATTCTATACCGTAATTAGGAGCTTCCTTTGTTATGACAACATCATGCGGGTGGCTTTCCTTCATTGATGCCGCCGTCACTTGCACAAATCGAGAAACATCGTGTAAGTCTGAAATATTCGCGGCTCCAACATAGCCCATTCCCGCACGCACACCGCCTACCATCTGATAAACTATAGCACTTAACGGCCCTTTATGCGGCACCAATCCTTCTATCCCCTCGGGAACGAGTTTATCCGTTACCGCTCCCTCCTGGAAATAGCGATCCTTGCTGCATCCTTCTTTCATCGCCCCTAAAGAACCCATGCCGCGGTAGCTCTTAAAGGATCGGCCGCGATAAATGACCACTTCTCCGGGACTCTCCTCCGCTCCTGCAAAGAGAGAACCGATCATTACGGTATCGGCCCCGGCGGCAAGCGCCTTGACAATATCACCCGAATAGCGAATTCCGCCGTCTGCAATAACGGTCCGCCCTCTCTTGTGGGCCGCATTCGCTACATTAATAATTGCCGCTACCTGAGGCACGCCGATTCCGGCGACGATCCGCGTGGTGCAAATAGAACCCGGCCCTATTCCTACTTTCAAACCGTCCGCCCCCGCATCCATCAACGCATTTGCCGCCGACTCCGTAGCGATATTTCCGGCAACGAGGGGGAGATCCCTATATTTTTCCCGCAAATTTTTCACCGTGGAAATAACCGTAGCCGAGTGCCCGTGTGCTGTGTCCACAACAAGCACATCTATGCCCGCTTTTACCAGCATTTCCGCTCGATCATACACATCGCTCCCCGTTCCGACGGCAGCCCCTATTAAAAGCCTGCCCTGGGAATCCTTTGCTGCGTTGGGAAAATCTTTTACTTTTTGGATATCTTTGATTGTTATCAGCCCCTTTAAATGCCCTGCTGCATCGACAATGGGGAGTTTTTCAACCTTACAGTTTTTGAGTATTTCTTTGGCATCATCCAGGTTTGTACCCAGCGGGGCCGTGATCAGACCGGAGCTCGTCATGATATTACTGATCGGTTGATCATAATTGGTGACAAACCGCAGATCCCTATTCGTAATAATGCCGACCAAACGAACGGCATCATCCACAATGGGCACACCGGAAATATGATAGTGCTCCATCAAGGCTACGGCTTCCTTAACACTGTCCTCGGGATGGAGGTAGAACGGATCCACGATCACACCCGATTCAGAGCGCTTCACTTTATCCGCTTCGATAGCCTGCTGTTCAATAGGCAAGTTGCGGTGCAAAATACCTATTCCACCCTCGCGAGCCATGGCAATGGCCAAGCGTGCCTCTGTTACTGTGTCCATTGCTGCACTGCAAAGGGGGATGTTCAAACGAACATCCGGCGTCAGCCAGCTTGACACGGAAACCTGCGCCGGCAATACCTCGCTATGATCCGGGACGAGTAAAACATCGTCGAATGTAAAACCCCTATAATCCACAAATTTATCCTTCATAATTAGTTCGCCACATCCTCTATACTTTTTTCTAAACGTCTAATTGTTTCTTTCTGACTCAGTAACGCACACAAAAGAGGGATCGGGAGCCCCTCCGCTTTTCCCGTGAGAGCAACGCGCATGGGGTGATAAAAAAGAGGTGCTTTGACCCCATATTCCTTCGGAAGACCTTTGATCTTCAGCTTTAGGTTTTCAACCGTCCACTCCTCGGGCGAAAATTGCCGCAGCGTCTCAATCATACTCGCAAACCATTCGGGAACGCCGCCCTCAAAGGGCACACCAATCGGCGGGGTGGAGAGAAAATCAATAACTTCTTTGACTTGCCCCACGTTGGCACACCCCGGCAAAAGCTCGTCCAGCAAGAGTTCAATATCTCCCGGCGGCGCCTTTAATTTCAAAACGGCATACGCCCGCAACGGTTCCCTGTCCGCTTTTCCGAGGGCAAGAACACCAAAATGATGCAAACGAGCCGGGTCATGTACCGGTGAAGCCAAGGCGACGCCTTTGAGGTCAAATATTTTCGCCAGCTCATTTAGAGAGGCAATTCTATCACCGGGGGCTTGAGACCAGCTGAGAGTCGCCATATAAGCAACGAGTGCTTCCGGTGCCCAACCGATCTTTCGGTATTCACCTATCCCAAGAGCCCCAGTTCTCTTGCTTAATTTTTGGTGGTTTAAATCTAAAACCATCGGGATATGAACCCATTCAGGAGTCGTCCAGCCCATCGCCCTATAAATCAGCTGCTGCTTTGGCACATTGGACAAATGCTCTTCTCCTCGAATGACATGCGTTATTTCCATATCGTGGTCATCCACGACAACCGTCAGCAAATAAGTGGGCCATCCATCGGAACGAAAAATAACAAAATCACCGAAATTATCATTAGAGATGGAGATTTCCCCGCGAAGAGAATCATGAAAAGAAGTCGCTTCTTTACTGTTCACGATAAACCGCCAACAATGGGCTTTGCCTGCCTGGATTTGCTCCTGTCTGTGCTGTTGATCCAGTGAAAAACAAGCGCATCGCTCATGAGAAACAGCTTTCAC
>JAGPAO010000051.1 GCA_018063805.1 Synergistaceae bacterium
CTTCATAGGTCAACTCCGCAAATTTCACCTCAAGATTCTGTTTTGTGCGCAGGACATCCTTTGTCAAAGTAATGCTTTCAAGTGCCTTGTGCGCGGTAATCAAGGCGACGGCAGCGGGAGCCTCATAAACTTCACGGCTTTTAAAACCGACAAGGCGGTTCTCCACCATATCGATACGCCCCACACCGGCTCCGCCGGCAATCTTATTCATTTTATCAATGAGTTCGATAGCGTTCATTTTCTCGCCATCGATAGCAACAGGAATTCCCTGTTCGAATGTGATCTCAATAACTACCGGCTTATCAGGAGCATCAAGGGGATCGACACTCAGAGCATAGGCATCCTTGGGGGGTTTATTCCAGGGATTTTCCAATACTCCGCATTCGCAGGAACGCCCCCAGAGATTGTCGTCAATGCTGTATGGGCTTTTACGCGTCGTCGGAACCGGAACATTATGCGCTGCGGCGTAATCCATTTCCTCTTCGCGTGTCATTCCCCAATCGCGGACAGGAGCCAGAACCTCTAAATTAGGATTGAGTGCATTGGAACAAATCTCTATACGAACCTGATCCTGCCCTTTTCCCGTGCAACCGTGCGCAACGGCCACCGCTCCCTCTTTTTCTGCAATGGCAACGAGCGCCTGTGCGATTAAAGGACGCGAATAAGCGGAGTTCAGGGGGTAAATCCCCTCGTATAAAGCGTTGGCTTTCAATCCGGGCCAGATGAAATGATCGATCATGTCATTACGCAGATCTAAGATATAAGCCTCAACTGCGCCTGTTTGCAGCGCTTTGGCTTTAATCTCCTCCATGCTGTCCACCTGCTGGCCGACATCAGCCGTCACGGCAATGACATCATATCCCTGCTCGTTCAACCAGGGAATCGCAACGGATGTATCCAACCCACCGCTATATGCTAATACAACCTTACCTTTTTTCTCGTTCATTTTCATTTCCTCCCGATCGATAAAGACAAATTTTTGATACAAAAAAACAGAGACCCGTCTCTCCTTTCGGAGGGACGAGCCTCTGATATGCCCGCGGTACCACCCTCGTTGACGAAAAATCTTTTCGTCCACTTGTCAGTTTGTTTCGTAAACTATCCGGACTCCTACTTGGGTAAAACCCTTTCTTCGGAGATCTGCTCAGGGGGTCTAGTCTTCCGTTTCCGCTGCGAGAAGCACTTTCAGCTATTGCGCTTCCTCTCTGTCGCCGGGAATACAGAACCATGTCCCCTTCGTCGCATGCTATTCGTAATTTGTAAGATCATCAGCGTCTCCGCTCTGGGAATGGAAATGAAATGATCCCTCTTGTTTCTTTTAGTGTCCCAGAATGAAAAGAATATTATCACCTATCATAAAAAAGTCAAGCATTGATTCAAAAACTGTTATTTATCTGTACCCTCAACCTTGGAATCGATGCGCCAACTGTCTATGCGGGCTTTCATCTCCTCAATGCCAAGGATGCCGTAGGCGAAGCCTTTTTTTACGAGCTCTTCGGGTAAAAATTCGTCGTATTTATCAAAAAGGGGAACTTCGCCCTTATACACCAGTTCCATCGGGTCAAGGGGCTGCTTTGCCACTTCGCACAGAACTTTGAAAAACTCATCTTTTGTTGCCTTCATCTTGAACTGTATAAAATAAGGCCGTGACGAGTCGAGCGCCACCAGGCCGAGCAGCGGTGCGCATTTGATCTTGATGAACCGTTCCAAAGCTAAAAAAGCGTACGTTCCCAGCCACGGAAACAGACACCACATCTCACCGCCAAGGCAGATGAGCGATTCCTGCGTCAAACCGGAATGCACCGCCGTGTGCCGGGCCTCGTTCAACCTGGCTACGGCGTTTTTCATGAGGTACGCATACGTTGTCTCCTTGCTCAGGATATCCTTCATCTTCTCAAGAACCTTCGTGTTGATATCCCCTGGGCACAACCCGAAAAAGGCCGGAACCTTGCCCTTGACCTGTTCGCAGTAGACGAGGTGGCGTTTGTGGTCAACCTCCTCCACAATCCAGACATGCCCGGCGATGGCTATTTTTTCACCTATGGGCGGAGGCGATACAATGGTCCCCAATTCATGAGAACTGCTGCGCACCGTGTATTCCTCGTTTTCCTTGAAGACCGCGTAGAATTTAAAGGAGTTTGTCTGCCTTTCTCCGGCCAATCCCACAATGAACCCGCCCTGTTCCGTCTGCTGGATGTGATCCGTGGACAGAAGATGCCTCAGCAGGATCTTGTAGTCATCTTGAGTAATCCTGTGGAAATAACTGAGCGAAAGCACTCGCGAAGCAAGAGCGGCGGCCGACATCTCACCGCACGACGCCAGAGTGCACATCGTCTGGTGGTACAACAGGCTGAACGGCAATCGGTCCAGCTTGGGCGGCTCGACCCAGCGCTCCTCAATATAGAGCTGCACCAACGCTATGCCCTGAACCAACGCCCATGGAACCGTCACGGGAAGCATCGCCCGCGGCTCCGGCTGTTCCTCACGCATGACAAACCACATCTCCGGCGGCAGATCCCTTCTGCCGGTGCGCCCCATCCGCTGCAAAAAGGCCGAGACGGTGAAGGGGGCGTCTGTCTGAAAAGCGCGCTCCAATCTGCCGATGTCGATGCCCAATTCAAGCGTTGCCGTGGTGACCGTGGTCTGAGTCTGCTCCTCGTCCTTCATCACAGCTTCCGCTGTTTCGCGGTAAGAGGCGGAGAGGTTGCCGTGATGGATTAAAAATCGGTCCGGCTCATTGTTCGCCTCGCAATACTGACGCAGCGTAGTGGTCACCGCTTCGCACTCTTCGCGAGAGTTTACAAAGACAAGGCACTTTTTCCCTCTCGTATGCTCAAAGATATACCCCATACCGGGGTCTGCGTTCTTCGGGGCGGTATCCGTCTTCGCATCCAAGACGGGGAGGGCACCGTCAATATTTTTATCCTCCGCGGACTGCGCCCCATGCATGTAAAAATGCTCCATAGAGAGGCGCCATTTGATGCCCTTGCTCTCAATGACAGGGATAATGGTTTCCCTGCCGGTGCCAGACGAAAGGAAGTCTCCTGTGGCTTGAGGATCCCCTATGGTGGCGGAGAGACCAATCCGCCTGGGGTTTACGCCGGCAAGTTTAGAAAGCCTTTCGATCAGGCAGAGCGTTTGTCCGCCTCGGTCGGCGCGCAGCAGGGAGTGCACTTCGTCTATCACGATGAAGCGCAGGTCGCCAAACAGGCGGGCGATATCGGCGTGTTTGCGCAGCAGCATGGCCTCTAAGGACTCCGGGGTTATCTGCAGGATGCCGGACGGGTTCTTTAAAAGTTTATTTTTATGCGACTGGGCGACATCTCCGTGCCAGTGCCAAACAGGAATGTGTGCCTCTCGGCACAGGTCGTTCAGACGCATGAACTGGTCGTTTATCAGTGCTTTTAAGGGGCCGATGTAGATTGCGCCGACCGATTTGGGCCTATCCTCCATGAATAGCGTCAAAATAGGAAAAAAAGCGGCCTCTGTTTTACCCGATGCCGTGGATGCGGTGAGCAATATGTTCCCGTCCGTATTGAATACCGCGTCGCCTGCCGCAACTTGGATGGCGCGCAGCGACTCCCAGTTGTTCTGATAGATAAAATCCTGGATGAACGGGGCGTAACGGTTAAACGTGCTCATTAAATTTCAAATTCCTCAAACTCTTTTTCCGGGGCTTCCGCGTTTGCTTCACTGATCTCAGGTTTGGCAAAGGCAAAGGATCCCCTGCTCATGATATCGGCGGCGCCGGACTCAGGGTTTTGATACAAAATGTTTAACAGCTCGATAAAGTCGCGAATGACCTCGCGCGGAGTGATGTGCGTGTTGGCTCCGATGCGGCTGAACTCTATTTTGATGAAGTGAATCATGTCATTCTGGCTCAGCGTCTGCGCATACTCAAAGAGGCTCGCGTGGATTGCGGCGAGCTTTTCAATGAGCACCAGCATCTCTTCATACGTGAGCGGCGAAAGTTTAATGACCGGCGCAAGCACGTCTTTTATCTCCTGATGGCTGAAGCGTCCCTCCTGCAATCGGGATTTCAAGGCCTCGTAACTGAAAACGCCGCGCCTCGTGTCCTCTATGGACTGCGGTGTTCCGCACATGATGATGCCCAGATACCTCGCTTTGCCTTGCAGCGTGTCGTTGTACATGGTGAGGACTTTTTCATAGTTGTACTGCCGGGTGATGCTGTTGGGTATTTTGTAGATATTAACCAGCTCATCGATGAGGATCATCAGTCCGCTGTAGCCCGCTTTGCGCAGAAATAGGGCGAAAAGTTTTATGTATTCGTACCAGTCGTCATCGGTGATGATGATATTCACTCCAAGCTCGGCTCTGGCCTCGGTCTTTGTGGCATACTCACCGCGGAACCACTTGATCACCCTGCCTTTGTTCTCCTCATCGCCATCCATGTGGGAGCGGTAGTACATCGTCAGCAGTTTGGCGAAATCAAAGCCGTGCACCATCTCGCTTAAGGAGTGGATAACCCCATAAATTTCCCTTTCCACAAGCCCGCTGAATGCGCTGTCGTCAAAGGCAAGACCGCTTTGTGCGGCAACTTCGCTCTGCACACTGTTTATCCATCGGTCGAGGATCAAAGTGAGTGCGCCGCCTTCGGGGCGGGTCTTAGTGGACATGTTCTGGATGAGCTCCTTGTATGTTGCAAGACCCTGCCCTTTTGACCCCTGCAAGCGTCTTTCCGGGGAGAGGTCTGCATCCACCACCACGAAATTTTTATCCATGACGTAGTTTCTCATGGTCTGCAGAAGGAAGCTTTTGCCGCTGCCGTATTTGCCCACAATAAAGCGAAAGGACGCGCCGCCGTCTGCGATCACATCGACGTCATGAAGCAGAGCGTTTATCTCCGTGTCTCGCCCCACGGTGATATAGGGCAAGCCGATTCGCGGCACAACTCCCCCTTTCAATGAATGGATGATTGCGGCTGATATTCTCTTGGGTATTTTCATTCTCGTATTATACTTTTAAGTTCATCAATATAGTCTTCTATTAATGCCGGTTTTTCGCCTTCAAAGATGATGACCGTGTCATCAAATCGGTCAAAGAGACTTTCGTTGATGGCGTCCACCAGTATCGACAGCATCAACCGCTCTGTACGGAGGAAATCATCATACGCTCTGCCGTACAGCAGGCGCTGCATAAACCGGTATTCGTTATCGCTCAGGCCTGTTGTGTCTTTCCTATCAGCCGTTTCATCCATAGTATCAAAAGGATCAAGAGTATCGATGTCCTCCGGGTCTTCAATGATCAGTTTATTCTGCGTTTCAAAGGAGGAGTCCCTTATATCCTGGAGTTTGGTAACGTCAATTTCAATTTTAGGTAAGGTTGCCTTCCTTTTGTCCTCTCGGTATTTCTCTATCTCCGTTACGATTATATCCTGAAGTATTTTAGTGATTTCTGTGGTTTTCATCGTTGACTTGAAGCCGTATTCCCGGCGCATGAGGAAATCAACCGTTTTTAACAGTGCCCCTATCTTCTGGATTTTACCCTTGTAGCAGTAGAAACGCTCGCAGCTCCAAATCCCATTCTGACACGTGTATTTGCAGATATCGTTTATCTCATAAACAACGTCTTCGTGTTTTTGGGGGTGACAAAACACGGCTGATTTAAACATGGAATAGGGATTAGGATAGATTTTGCCAAAGAATTTTTCACAGAGGCTTTTTTTATTCTTTTTATCATAATAACCGGAAAGCCTGAAAAAGACGCAATAGAGGACGTCTTTTACGTCGTCCGGATATTGCTTATAAAAACGGGAATTTTTCATATCGTATGAAGACAGGAAATTTAAGGCCTCAAAGGCATCACCGGGGTTGTGTGATTTATAGTTCAGCAAAACCAATGCCGCGTCGTTGAAGTCTCCATATGAAAGATCATCCAGCAGGGATTTGTTGAGATTGTTGTAGACGACATAATCATTCAGCCATAGCCGGACATAGTTGTTTATCTTAGCGTCAACCTCCCCGTAGGCCTCCCAGAAGTTTTTCAGAGCGTAAAACCCTTCTTCCGCAGACTGTACGCCGATTTGGTTGAGCAGCTCGTATATATAGACAAAAACAAAAGAGAGAGACGTCTTAGCGATCGTGCCACGCCTTACATCGGTGCGCCATGCAAAATAACCGCGCAATTGAATGTCGGTCATGGCTTGATAGGTCGGAAAGTATCGGTGAAACTCCCCTTGAAAGGTGTATTCGTCCTCAAAATCCTCCATAAACTTGCCCTGCTCATAAAACACCCTCGCTTCAGACTCATAAAAAAGCTTGTTTGCAATTTTTCTCATTTCGCGGTATTGAGGCGGGGTGAGGTTTGCGGCTTGCGCAGCAGTTCTGATGATGGGTTCATCTCGGTATACCCTGGATGAGCTGTCTCGTATCGTTTCTATCTGCTTTTGCATACCGGTCAATCACCGCCTTTAATCCCCATCGTAATATCTCTCTTAGAGTATACAAGGAACACGTTATATGTACAAGGTTTAAAAGAAATCAGGATAGCACCTAGTCAATAAAAACTGTTGTCCTACCTATCTCTCAATGGCTGCACCCCGGGCCGGAAATTTTACTTCTCCCACCATTTTTAGGGATGACCTGAATCTGAGTTGCGATCCGCTCTTTGAGGGCGGATACATGCGAGATGACGCCGATTAACTTGCCGTCTTGACGCAATCCGGCAAGAGTTTCCAAGGCAACCTCCAGAGCGTCTTCGTCCAGCGTTCCAAAGCCCTCATCAAGAAAGAGCGAATCCACTCGAACCTTTTTCCCGGCCATATTGGATAATCCCAGCGCCAGCGCCAGACTGACGATAAAGCTCTCCCCGCCGGAGAGATTCTTTGTGGACCGAATTTCCCCCGCCTGATAGTTATCTATTACGTTAAGCTCCAGAGGCTGAGCTTCATCGCGAAGCAGCAAATAACGATCGCTCATTTTTTGCAGTTGCCGATTGGCATGAACCACCATCATCTCGAAAGTCAACCCTTGAGCAAAATTGCGGTATTTTTTGCCGTCAGCGGAACCGATCAATTCGTGCAGGTTTTCCCACCTGGCGCATTCTCTTTTACGGGCTTCTATGGCGGTTTGTTTTTCCTTTATCCGCTCTTTGGCGGCGGTGTTTTCCATCAACTTATTTTTGAGACGGGCGAGAAGCTCCCGTATATCCTTTAAAGATTCCTCATACTCCTTGAATTTTGCTTTGAGATCCTCCAAAGATTCATCCGTAACTCGGCGCTCTATTTCAGCAGCCAATCGCGCTTCTCGATCCTTTTGTCTGGAATTGAGGTCTGTTTGACGCTCGTCCAGTTCCTTGCCCTTAGCCGCAAGGGATGCTCTTTGTTCGGTGGAAAGTCTGACCGATCGAAACTCGTCCTCACTTGAAAAATGCACACGCGCCATCTCTGCGGAAAACTCCGTTTCCGCCCCTCTTAGTTCCGGTTCTCGCCTGTCAATGTTGTTTTTCAGAGTCTCCACATGGGCCTGTGCGGTGCTCCATTTTTGCTGTAATTCATGGTACTGTTCTCGGGCTTGCTTTTCCGTCCTTTCGGCATCCAAAACGGCCTTATCCAAGCGGAGTGCCTCATCTTCGGGGTTTTTACCGCCGTACAATGCTTTGCGCTCTGCATTGCGGGCATCAAGTTCTCTTCTCAAACTATCCAGATGTTCCTGTTTCTCGACCATGGCGATTCTTTGTGTTTCGATCACCGCGTCCAAACGCTTTATCTCGCTGTCTATATCAGCGACTTGTTTCTCTATCGTTTCCTTTTTCGCAATTTGTTCCTGCCAGATTTTCAACCTCACTCTAAGGCCATCCATCAGCGATACAAGATCCGTCTCCGTGATGTTCGCAGCACCAAACGGCATGAGGTTTTCCAATACGGCCTGCTTGCGTTCGGAAAAATCAGTGCGAAGTTTTTCCAGAGTCCCCTTACCCTCGCCAAGGCTTTGCTCGGCGGAGTTTTTATCATTCGCCGCCGCAGACTCACTCTTTTCTGCATCCGCCAGTTTTTTGCGGCTCTCACTTCCCTCTTCTTCAAGCTTACCAATGGCCAATTCCAGTGCCTCTGCAGAATAGATCAACTGCGCCAGAGCATCTGCCTTCCGTTCCGTTTCATCGGGAATGGGAACATTGCCCTCCGCAAAAGGATGCTCCTTCGCGCCGCAGAGCGGACAGGGCTTGCCGTCCTCCAGTTTTGCCCGATGGTCTTCAAGCTCCGCTATTTTGCTCAGGAAGGCCATTTCGCGCAGCAACGTTTCCTTTTCGGCCCGGTACTCCCGCAACAAGCGATCCCCCAGTAGTTGGCTTAAGGCATCTTTGCTTTGTTGGATTCGGTTGAGTATGCCCTCCATTTCCAGCCTCCGCTGGTTCGATTCCCTGTTAAAATCGCTCCATAATTGTGCCGTTCTCGTTAAAAAATCCTCGGCTTTTTTTTGATCGGCCTCTCGCTCGTCGATTGCCCGTTGCTTCGAAAGCAAGTCGCGCACCTGCTCTTCCACACCGGTCAACCCGCTGATCAACCATGCATCTTGCACATGCTCTTTAAGGTACAGATCGACCATCGTCCGTTCTTTTTGTCCTTGAGCACACTTCTCCTGCTCTTTGATCCGATCTTGCTTGTCCGCGTCCATCTTGTCCGCCGTTTTTTTATAGCTTTCTTCTGCTTCTGTAACAGCGTTTTTTCGATCGGCAATTATTTGGTCAAGGGAACGAACCTTCTGTAAAACAGGCATAGCCGCTTTCAACTCTTCTTTGGCGCTTGAGGTCAAAAGCTCCGTTGATTCCAACAACGCTGTTTGCTCCTTCAACAAAGATTCCACATGAGGGAGAGCACCGTGCCCTCTTATCAAGGCTTCTTCGTCCTCTATCTGCTGTTTTCTGATAGCCGTTAGCATTGCGTCTATTCCGTCAAGCGAGGCTGCCCTCAAAGCCCGGTCGAGTTTTTCCCGATCCGGTTTAAACTCCGCGATATCCCTTTGCAGCGCGTCTTCCTCATGGGCGAGATTGGCGATCTCCTCTTTCAGTCCATCCACTTTAGAGAGCCAATTAATGCCTTTTCCCGTATTGGTTAATTTCTCGGTGAAACCGGCCTCCGCCTTTTGTTTTTCCTCTAATTCTCTTTTTATTTCATCTTCTTGCCCCGGATCAAGAATGACAATTCCTTCCGTTTCGGCTTGAAGAAGATTCAATTTTCCCTGCTCGTCGCGTCTGCGTTCATGGACGAGAATGGATATCCGGCTGTAGATTTCCGTACCGGTTATTTGCTCCAGAATCGGTGCACGCTCATCAGGCGGAGCCTGGAGAAATGCGGCAAATCCCCCCTGTGCCAGCAACATAGAACGGGTGAAACGATCAAAATCCATACCGGTTGCCGCTTCGATTTGGCCCGCTACCCCTTTGAATTTTGATTCCAGAATTTCCCCCGTCTTAACATCCGCAATCTCTTGTTTAGGGGCTTGCAGTTCACCGTGAGCGTTTTTGCGAGCCCGTTGTTGACTCCAGTGGCAGCGAAAACACCCCGCCTGCGTTTCAAAAGTGACCTCGGCAAAACATTCTCCTGTTTGACGAGACATGATTTCATTCATGCTTTTGTTGACCTTGCTCAATCGAGGTGTTTTCCCGTACAGGGCAAGACAAATGGCGTCAAGGATCGTTGTTTTTCCCGATCCTGTAGGCCCCGTAATGGCAAAGATACCGTCGGAGGTAAAAGCAGGGTGCGTCAAATCAATTTTCCATTCGCCTACGAGTGAATTCAGGTTTTTGAAGCGTACGCATAATATCCTCATCAGCAGCCCTCTATTCCGCCTGTGTGTCTTCTTCCCAAAACCTCGTCAAGGTTTCCCTATAGGCATCAAGCAGTTCTGACCGCTGGTCTTCAGGCACGTTGTTTATGGCAAGGCATCGCTCAAAAACCTCGTTCGCGTTTAGGTCCTCAAGCGTTTCCGCCTCCTCCATTTGCCCTAGCACACGGTCGACAATGCGATTATTTTTTACGCGAAGAATTTCCATCTGCGTATCTGCGGTGGCAGCTTCCAGACGTTCCCGAAGATCACCGATAATCGCGTCCCCTTCGTAAACAACCTCGACCCACCCTTTCGTTCCCGTCGCCGATAGCTCAATTATTTTATTGGATATTGTCTCCCAATCCCCTTGGATGCGCTCCAAATGGCGAAATCTCGGCACTTCAATCAGGCAGACTGATGTTTCAGTATTCTTAAATTCAACGAGGCAAACGCTCTTTTTTTGCCCGGCCTCCCCAAACCCCATCGGCAGAGGAGAACCGCTGTACCGTATGGCATCCGATCCGTTTACTTTTTGAGGAACATGCAGATGCCCCAGCGCGACATAGTCGAAAGAGGGTGAAAAAATCCCGGCTGTAACATGTGCCAATGAGCCGATATAGAGCTCGCGAACACCGTCACCGTCAATCGTTTGTCCCCCGGCAGTAAACAGGTGCCCCATGGCAATAATCGGTATATCTCCCCCAAGCTCCTTGCGCTTTTTTTGGGCGAAATCGGCAACGGCTGCATAGTGGTTGCAGACACCGTCAATCAACTTCTGCTGTTTGTCCTCAACGCTTTCATTCGCTTCCCCCGCGCGGATATCCCGGTCTCGAAGGTACGGCACGGCACAGACGATCAGTTCGGGAAGATCGCGCGTGCTGCGAAGCACTAGGACTTCGTTTTCAGGGGAATCGGATATGCTGCCGACCACATGGACATCAAGAGCTTTTAGCAGCTCTTTAGGGGCGTCCAGAAACGAAGGGGAATCATGATTGCCGGCGGCGACAACGACATGCCGACAAGAGGAAGCACCGATCCGGCAGAGGAAACGGTAATAAAGTTCCTGCGCACGGTTACTTGGAGCAGCGGAGTCAAAAATATCACCGGCCACCAACAGAGCGTCGATGTTGTACTCATCAATCGTCTCCGCCAACCAGTTCAAAAAAGCCTCAAACTCATCGTAGCGCTTTCTGCCGTACAAAGTACGCCCAATATGCCAGTCGGATGTGTGAAGAATTTTAGTCATAGCCCCTAAACCTTAAGCAGCATCGGAGTCTATCAATGATATCGTTTTCAAATGGACGACCGCTTTTCCTGCAATATTTCCGCCATGAAGTCTTTAAACTCATCCCAATTAGCCGGATAACGGTTGCTTCCAAAGATATTGTGCTCCGTCCCGTTCAAATAGCGGGACACTCTCCACTGTATACCGTCCATGATGTCCATATTGATATATTGCTCCTCCCACTCTGCCGTTATTGCTTGAAATTTGGCAAGGGTGTAAGTGAGTTCGCCGGAAGACACGGCCTCTACGCTCAACGTAATCCCCTCCCCGAGCTCCGTTTTCCCCGGAGGAAGGTCTTTATACTTTTCAAAAGTAGCGAAACGCCCCGGTTTCATGTCAAGCAGATATATCTTTCCCCTATTTTTATCTATGCGTATCCACCGCGATCCTGTTAAAAAACCGCCGATGGCTATTTCAACGACATTTTCATCCTTTTTTCCATCGAGCGAATCCACAACACCCGCTTTATCCATTTCCTGATAGCTCCCCTCCTCTGCCGCCAACGCCTGCTTTGAAGCAAGAAATACGGAAGCACAGAGCGCTGTTAAAAAAACGAACCAAAATAACATTTTCTGCATGGTATAAATCCCTCTTACTATCAAAATGAGCCGCTTCCGTTTTTTTACCCGGACTTCAGCCGCCGGATATATTGTAACTCAAGCTGATCCGGATCTCCTTGATTGAAATCGATTCCTTGAATTTGTTCCGGCCTCTTCAATCCAACGCTTGATATCCTCCGCCATTTCGCGTACTATCCTGCCCTTTATTGTCAAAACCACTGCGCCGTTAATCGGCGCTTTACATAAAGGCAGAATCAGCCTATTCTTTTAAAATTATACTCTTGAAATATTTCGACTTGAAAGGATAAGGATGATGAAAAAAGGTTGGTTTAAGGCTTTGTTGAGTATTATGATTGCCAATTTAATGGGCATTACAAGCAGTCTTTTGTCCGGCGATGTTCGGTTCATATACATCGAACTCGAAAAGCCCTTACTCTCTCCTCCCGGTTGGCTGTTTGGCCTCGTATGGCCGGTTTTGTTCGTGCTGATGGGTTACTCCGCGTATCGAATTTTCGCAAGCAACGCGGATATGAGACAACGTCAAAAAGGCCTTTACTTGTATGCCGCTCAGTTGCTCTTAAATTTTAGCTGGAGCATTGTGTTCTTTGGATTCGGCTCGCTTTGGGGCGGATTACTCATCATTGTTTTATTGGACGTTTTAGTTCTGATGATGATCAATACTTTCAGAAAAATAGATCGCATCGCCGCATGGTTGATGGTGCCTTATTTGCTATGGCTCCTATTCGCCACTTACTTAAACATCGGCATCGTTTTGATGAATTAAACTTTTTTTGTTATAAAAAATGCTTGCCCCTCGCAATCCTGAATCCCGATAAACCCAAGAAGATTTTCCCAATGGGATTCCGAAGGAGAGGGAGGAAAGGGAATCACGAATAAAAATTTGACAAAAGCCAAAAGCTCCTGTAGAATTCCTTCCTGTCGGGTGATTAGTTCAGAGGTAGAACGCTTCCTTGACACGGAAGAGGTCAGAGGTTCAATTCCTCTA